>QKFI01000286.1 GCA_003251455.1 Tolumonas sp. | reverse complement strand
AGACCTGATGATGGAATTGGTGATGAACTTGAGCCTATAGGTTCCATGGAGTCACAGGAAAGATATACAGAACTGCCGGACAGCATGGTAGTAAGCTGGTTCTCTCATGCCGAGAAACAATTTTATGCTGCCAATATTCATTTCCCCCCCGATATTAAAAAACAAATGATGACGCAGTATCTGTCTAATTGTCTGGGCGTGCAGGAAATGCGCTATCACAATGAGATTGTGATCGGTCTGGCTCCTGGGGGGGATGTCAAAGTCTGGGGTACTGGCGGCTGCGGGGATAAAGATATTTTGGTGGGTAAATTCAAAGGCTGGAAAATGTCTGAGAGCATAACTGGAACAAAACCATATCAACTCAGAGAACAAACCGAAGAATATCAAAAGTTTGCTGATATTTTGGCAAAGCCCATCCCCTATGAAAAATGGCAGTAAACTTATGACAATTCAGGCCGCACTATTACTCATGCGGCCTTTTCTCAGGGCAATCAGAATTCGTTCTGTAGTGCTTTATAACCTTTCACCAAATCAATGTTGGTATGTGCAACGTCTTCTGAGAATTCGGTCGCTGCCACAGTCACACGTGGTATTTCGTTCAGGTCTGATTGTGGGCAGATACGGGTGCTGGATGGTACGTAGAACTCTGGTGGTAAATCCTGACCATCAACCACTGAGTTGTGGCGGATCACCGCACCATCACCAACTTCGCAGTTAAATAAAACGGTGTTGAATCCGATGAATACACGGTTACCGACTGTGCATGGGCCATGCACTATTGAACGGTGTGCGATAGATGAGTATTCACCAATCGTGACAGCGGCACCTGATTTAGAATGAATGACCACGCCATCCTGAATGTTTGAGTTGGCACCGATCACGATCGGTTCCATTTCACCGTTTTCATCAACTTCATCTGCACGAATGACAGCATATGGGCCGACAAACACGTTTTCTTTGATGATGACCTTACCGCAGATAATCGCGGTTGCATCGACATAAGCTGATTCAGCAATGACAGGCAGATCGCCTGACGGGTTTTTACGGATCATATACGCTCCCTGACGTTAGATTGCTAACGCGAATGGTCTTGTAAACATTGCTCTAGATCATGACTTGGCGTATGAATACGCTTGCCCTGACGGAAATGCAACCCCTGACTTTGTGCCAGAATAATTGTCCTGTTCGTTGCAGAATATTCTCCCGTTATTCATATTGGAAACGGGGATATTTAGGAAAAAATTCTTCCTCTAACATCTCTGCGACTTCTTGCTGGTCGGTATTCTTCATAATGAAAACCAACTCACTGGCTGGCTCGCCATTCGGCCACGCAGCTAAATTCATAATCGGATAAAGTTGGTCATGCACGCCGTGCACGACAACAGGTTGTTCTTGCTCTTCCAACCAGAGAATAGCTTTAAAGCGTAATAATCGTTCCGGATAACGCATCTGAACCATGCGCAGACCATCTAAGAAACGGCTGGTCTTCAGTGGTTTGTCATAACGCAGGCAGAAAGCACTGATATCACTATGAGCACTGGCGTGTGGTTGCGCGGTGCCGGGTTTCATTGTGTTGAGTTGCACCGGCTTCATTGGCGAAGCCAAACCTAATTCAGCAATGGTGCCTTGTAACCAGCGACGAACCTCACTCGGGTCACGCTGCGAGCCGGTCCATTTTGGTTTAAAACATCCGCACTGAGTTCACCTTTGATAGCCAGATGACGCGGTGCCATCGGGTTAATTTGTGCCAACAACAGATTTTCTACTTCTGGCAGCACGCCAAAGTCGGCTAAATCACTTTTACTCAGAACGAGGAGATCGGCCAGCGCGACCTGTTTGACCGCTTCATATTGCTGTGTCAGTTGTTGTTGGATATGGCAGACATCCACAACGGTAACGGTACCGTCAAAGCGGTAGCGTTGCGCAAAAAATGGATCATTGCGTAATGTATACAAAACTGGGCCCGGGTCAGCCAACCCGGTTGTTTCGATGATCACGCGTTGGAATGGTTTGATTTCTCGACGCATGGCGCGCATGAACAAATCACGCAAGGCATTCACCAGATCACCTTGAACGGTACAACAGATACAACCGGATTCAAGCATGACAACATTGTCATCCAGCTTTTCAACCAAATGGTGGTCAAGTCCGACTGCGCCAAATTCGTTAATCAAGACAGCACAGTTTTTTAATGCAGGCTGTTTTACCCAGTGATTGAGTAGGGTGGTTTTACCGCTGCCTAAGAAACCAGTCAGAACTGTTACTGGAATGCGGAAATCTTCGGTATCAAAGGTTGCTTCGGCCATCGTCACCACTTGTCAGGAATGTACTACTTGAAATGGCTGTATGGTATACCACCTTCACAAAAGAAGGTACGCAGAAAAAACGCCGGATTCTCCGGCGTTCTCAGTTATTCTTCTTCATCATCCGAGTCTATGTCGAAGTCATCACCCTCTTCTTCGTCATCATCCCAGTTTTCGTCTTCGCTATCCCAATCCTCATCTTCATCATCCCAGTCCGGCTCATAGCCTTCTTCGAAATCAGAGTCTTCACCCCATACATCATCGTCATCATCGTCATCGTATCCAGCCATGGCGGTTCTCCTTGCGTGAAAATCAATTTCAGTTTAGACACAAAAAATAGAATTTTGTGTTAACACAGAATGAGAAAAAGATAATTTTTTGATACAAGTAGAATTTTGGTGCCGCGGTCAGACGGCACTTAAATTAACGCTCACTTTTGACCGGAACAATCAGCATGTCGCAGGTAACAGTGTTCATCAACTGACGTGCTGCAGAGGTTAACAGACTCCAGAAAGACTGATGGTGACCACAGACAAGCAGGTCAACATGTTGTGCAGTAATGACCTGATTTACCTCTTCGACTAAATCACCACACATCACCATGCTGCGTTCGATCGGATATTCTGCACTTGAAAGAATGGTATCCAGTTTGTTTTTGGTATCTGCCAGCACTTTACGCTGAACGCGTTCCACATCGATATCGACCATTTCGGTATAGAGATCGCGTAAGTTGATATCAACATGCAAGACAGAGAGTTTTGCCTCATGGCGACGCGCAATCGCAATCGCCTTGTTCAAAATCGGTTGGAAATTATCATTAATGTCCAGCGCGACTAACACATGTTTATAAGCATGTTCCTGAGTCATACGACCTCCCGGCACTAATTTGTATCAGTTTGATGTTCGTTTTCGCTGTCTTCTTCATCCTCTTCGAGAACATGTTCCCACGCTGACATGAGTTCACTATGGCGATCTCGTTGCGTTGCGTGCAGCATCTCCGCCAGGATATGACGGTATTGGACGCTTTTCGTAATATACATTTTCTCGTCGTTCAGAAAGGCAGTTTGCTCTCTCAATAGTTTTTCATCATGTTCTTTAAAAGTTTGACCGGCACGCCATGCCATATTTCCACGAATGCCTAGTTGTCTGAGCGCGGCGACTCCTAAATCGACAGCAGAACCGACTGTTTCACGATAGATCAATTCGACACCCATTTGCAGCAATAAATGTGCGTGAGCGCGATCGACCGCACGAACCAGAATTTTTAAATGCGGAAAATGGCGTTGTGCGAGTTCGCAAAGTGCGATCGATTTGGACTGGTTACTGACTGCAATAATCAGCACCTTGGCTTTGTCGGCACCAGCCGCGTGAAGTAAATCGATCCGATCCGCATCCCCATAAAACACTTTATAGCCATATTTCCGCAGCATATCGATGTTACCGGCATCGTTATCGAGAATTGTGGTGCCAATTCCATGTGCATGCAGCAAACGGCCAATGACCTGTCCGAATCGGCCGAATCCGACGATGATGACGGGGTTTTCCTGTTCATCGATAGCGTCTTGTTCCCGCTGTTCCTGCTGCTCTGCATGCCATTTGTTTTGTAGCCGGTGATTCAAAATGAGCAGTAATGGCGTGAATGCCATCGATAACGCCACGGTTAATGTGAGCATTGAGGTGAGCGACGAATCGAACAGTTTGAGTTCTTGAGCAAAGGCAAATAAAACAAAGGCGAATTCACTTCCCTGTGCCAGTGCAAAGGCAAAAGACCAGCGATGGCCGGATGACATTTTGGCCAGTCCGCCCACTGCTTGCAGAATGCAGAATTTGACGGTCAGTAACAGCAACAGTAATCCGGCAATCAGGAACGGATGTTCTGCCAGCAGGCTAAAGTTAATTCCGGATCCGACAGAGATAAAAAACAGCCCTAACAGTAATCCTTTGAATGGTTCAATGTTCGCTTCCAGTTCGTGACGATATTCACTTTCAGCCAGTACCACACCCGCAAGGAACGTCCCGAGCGCAGGAGACAGGCCTACTGATTCGGTCGCAAATGCGGTCAGCAAAACAAGTAACAGTGCCGCAGCAACGAAAATTTCACGCAGACCCGATTGTGCAATGAAGCGAAAGACCGGGCGCATCAGATAGTGACCACCCAGCACAATGCCACCAATCACCAATGCAATCATGAGTCCGTTTTGCCAACCACCCAGTGTGGATGGTTCTTCAATAACTTTTAGCCCGGGCGCCAGAAATGGCAGGATCGCCAACATAGGGATGACCGCAATATCCTGAAACAGCAACACGGAAAAACTGGTTTGCCCGGCTTCGCTCTTCAGCATCCGGCGCTCGGTCAAACTTTGCAGCACAATTGCCGTAGAGGAAAGAGAAAGAATCATGCCGATGGCAATGGCTTGAGGCCAGCGAAGCCCTAGTAATATGGCGATAGCACAGAACGCTGCTGCGGTAAGCAGAACCTGACTACCACCGATGCCAATGATTGGACCGCGTAATTGCCAGAGCAGGGCAGGTTTCAATTCCAGTCCGATCAGAAACAGCATCATGACGACACCAAATTCGGCCGCTTGCATGACATTATCACTGGCACCGACCAGATTCAGCACATACGGGCCGATCAGGATACCTGCAGTCAGATATCCGAGAACGGAGCCCAATCCTAAGCGGCGGGCGATCGGAACAGAAACTACTGCCGCCGTTAGAAAAATTACCGCATCAAACAGCAGACCATGCTCCATTACAATTCCTCAAGTAAATCGGTCAGATAGGTCGCATTACACAATTGCTCTGGTGTGAACTCTTCATGTGCAAGTGCCGTCAACAGCCGGCGGTATTGTTGTCCTTTGGTTTTCAGATAATCCGGATCACGCATACTGTGATAACCGTAAACGACAAAGGGTGGTAGCCAACGCATACCGCACATCAAACCACTTTGTTGAAATGGGAGGAGATAATCGGTAATTGGATGATGGTTATGACCTTGGGTTGAATAAGACAGCGCACTGCCACCCGTGGTTACGGCACTCAACAGGTATTTATGCCGCAGTGCGTTGCCTTCCGGTCCGAAGGCATAGCCATATTCCAAAACCTGATCCATCCACTCTTTTAGTATGGCTGGACAGGAGTACCAGTAAAACGGATGTTGAAAAATAATGATGTCGTATTCACGCAACATACGTTGTTCTCGGGGGACATCAATAAACATGTTTGGATAGTGCTGGCACAGATCGTGTACTTTGACTTCCTCAAGACCTTTCAGCGCTCTTAACATCGCCCGGTTTGCATGGGAACGGTAATACCCAGGATGCGCAAAAATGATCAAAATACGCTTCATATGTGACAACAACTCCCTGAATACGCCAAGTGTATGTACCCCTTTTACTCAGCTTAGTTCACTCACTGACTACAGGATAAAACATATTCACTTCGCTTTTCTTCATTATCTTTGCTTTTATGGCAGTTTGTTAGCATCTTGTTAAGTACATCGAATGCCAGCGGAATACGCTGTGTTATGCTTTTGCATATAATCTTCACACTTCAATAGGTTAAGAGGCGTTGTATGAACTCGATTTTACCCCCGATCGCAACAGTGCGACCGCATTCTCTGGTATTTCATGGAGATGAACGCATCGACCCATATTATTGGTTACGGGATGATTCCCGAAGCAATCCTGAAGTGCTGGATTATCTGACTGCGGAGAATGGTTATGCCGACGCGATCCTGCAGCCGACTGAAGAATTACAGAAAACCCTGTATCAGGAGATGGTCGATCGCCAGTTACCGGATGACAGTTCAGTTCCTTATTATCTGAAAGGCTATTGGTATCGCAGCCGTTATGAACCAGAAAAGGAATATCCGCTCTATGAACGTCTGGCCGCACGGCCAGATGCACCGACGGAGCTGCTATTGGATGGCAATGTTCGCGCTGACGGTCATGATTTTTATCAACTGGGCGCACTCGAAGTTAGCCCGAGTAATCACTGGATGGCTTGCAGCGAAGATTTTGTCTCCCGTCGCCAATATCGTATCAGTGTGCGCAACCTGCAAAATGGTCGCTGGCATGATGATGTCATTGAGAATACCTCCGGGGATATAGTCTGGAGCGCAGACAGTTCTGGCTTTTTCTATGTTCGCTTGGATGAAGAAACCCTGCTGCCGTATCAGGTTTATTACCATGTGCTGGGCAACGAGATTGCGCAGGATAAACTGGTCTATCAGGAAGCAGACAATACTTATTATCTGCATATCAGTCACAGTCGTTCAGAAGACTATTTGCTCATTGGTCTCGACAGTACGATGAGTACTGAAGTGCATTTGCTGCCATTGAAAACACCTGGTGCCAGCCCGCAATTATTTTTAGCCCGTCGCCGGGGACATGAATACTATCTCGATCATTTCCGGCAACATTTTTATATTCGCTCAAATCGGGAAGGTCGTAATTTTGCCTTGTATCAGGCTGATGACGGCGCGGAACAGTATTGGCAGACCCTTTTGCCGGCTCGGGAAGAGATTCTCTTGCAGGATTTTGTCCTGTTCAAAAATGCGCTGTATGTAGAAGAGCGTGTGGCGGGATTAACGCAGTTACGTCAGCTCGATCTGCAAGGTCAGGAAGTCCGCATGATTTCTGTTGAAGATCCGGCTTATGTCTTGTGGCTGGGCGCCAACCCAGATCCGGACAATACCGAATTCCGTTATGGCTATGCGTCACTGACGACACCGACGACACAGTATGGTCTGGATATCGTGACCGGCGAACGGAAGATGCTGAAACGTCAGCCAGTGCTGGGCGACTTCAATCTGGAAAACTACGAAAGTCAGCGCTTGTGGATCACCGCGCGAGATGGTGTGCAGGTGCCTGTATCGCTGGTCTACCGGAAAGCATTGTATGAACCGGGTAAAAATCCGCTGCTGGTGTATGGCTATGGTGCCTATGGGCTTAGTGAAGAACCGTATTTTGCATCTGCCCGTCTGAGTTTACTGGATCGTGGTTTTGTCTTTGCCATCGCACATATCCGGGGCGGTGAAGAACTAGGTCGTCATTGGTATGAGCAAGGGCGCCAGCTTCATAAGATGAACAGTTTCACCGATTTCATTGATGTGACCAAAGGCATTTTGGATGCGGGCTATGGTGACACGAGACGTGTTTTTGCCATGGGGGGAAGTGCGGGTGGTTTACTGATGGGTGCTGTCGCGAACATGTCGCCGGAACTTTATCTTGGCATGGTGGCTGTCGTTCCGTTTGTGGATACCTTGACGACGATGCTGGATGAGTCGATTCCGCTGACAACCGGGGAATATGATGAATGGGGTGACCCTCGGGAATCAGCGGTTTATCAATATATTAAATCGTACAGTCCGTATGACCAGGTGAAAGCTCAGGCTTACCCGCATCTGCTGGTAGTGAGTGGTTTGCATGACTCGCAGGTTCAATATTGGGAACCGGCTAAATGGGTTGCCAAACTCCGCGCCACGAAAACAAATGACAATCTGTTGCTGCTCAGTATGGATATGGATGCAGGTCACGGTGGAAAATCAGGCCGGTACCGGTATTTTCTGGATGTTGCACAAGAATATGCGTTCTTGATTTCACTTGCAGAGAGCAGCATAAAATCAACCGCTGCTTGATCTGAGTGCAGTTTCTGATGAAACAGATACTGCTAAACTAAGAAAGTGAAGACATCTTTAGTGTCAATAAGATAAAGCGGCCAGTATTTCTGGCTGCGAACCTATTCGAAGGAGTTCAACATGGTAATGAAAACCAACGACGATATATGCGAAGCATGTGGCGTTCTGGCTGAAGTCGGTACGATTATCAAAGATGGTGATGATGTAGTTGTGATCCCGGTTGAAGGTGATAATGAAGCGGACGCACGTGCTCGTCAGGAACGTTATATCGAGATTGCGAAACAAGCCTGTGCGGATGTTCAGGTAAATAGCGAATTACAACAGGCTGCAGAAGGTGTTGTCCTGAATACAACGCTGAAATTTACCTGTACTGCAGAAAAAATGATCTTCGAAATGAGAGCACGTTCTGTGCGCTAATCTGATTTTTGCCGCCATATTTTTCTGTAATGGCGGCATTTCCCGCTTTTTCTCTCCCTTTTTTTCATAATCGTTAACACCGTCACATTCTTTATTGGCTTACGCCCGTGTAAGACATTTGCCATACCTACTGTAAGCATCGGCGGTTCTTGCGATCAGTGTTTTGGATGTTTCCATGTTTAACTTATTGATATATATGAATTTTATTAATAATTTGACCCATGAGGCAGGATATTTCCTGTGAGCACCTGATTGTAGGAAGCTCGGAAATCCTTAGTATTACTCCTGCAGGACGCAATGAGACTTCGCGGATTTGAAGTCTGTCAGGAAGACAAAGGACACCTCTGGATAAGGTTTGTTACTCAGGACGAGTAGCTGTCAGGAAGACAAAGGACACCTCTGGATGAGGTTTGTTACTCAGGACGAGTAGCTGTCAGGAAGACAAAGGACACCTCTGGATTGAGGTTTGTTACTCAGGACGAGTAGCTGTCAGGAAGACAAAGGACACCTCTGGATTGAGGTTTGTTACTCAGGACGAGTAGCTGTCAGGATGACAAAGGATACTTCTGGATGAAGTTATGTTGCTCAGGATGAGTGACAGCCGGGATGGCAAAAGGATGCACCACAGGATGTGGTAATCAGGATGACTTCACGGATCGAAGGTAACGACATAGGATTTGTTGTTACGCAGGATGCAAGAAATGGATTAACCTGAAGGATCAGGTACAAAGCCTACACGGATGATACAAGACGAATGAATCGTCGCAGGCTTGGGCAACCAAGACTTTCATAAGGGGTGACTATGTCGCCCTTTTATTTTTTCTGCTTTTTATCGATTAGTCCCCATTCGCACAACGCTAGCTCAAATTAATCACCCAATTCAAACTCAAATCTTAATCACCCGTGATGACAAAAAAACGGGCGGATTGACCTCCCGTTTTTTATTCCTGAAATCTTACAACTTATTGAACTCTTTATCGAAGCGATAGCGACTGGAGGTCACATACCGTTCCATATCCTGAATTCGTTTATCCAGTTTGGCGACCCGCTCTGTCAGCGTCCTGGCACGTTGCAACGGGGTATCTGTGTTGGTAAATGGTGAACGGATCGGTGATGCTGATGTCAGATGCGTGGGTTGTTTTTCCAGTAAAAATACACCGGCAAGATAAACCAGCACTCCGAGACTGCCGCTAAATACAAATAGGGTGACCATCAATAAGCGGATCATCCAGACTGGCTGGTCATAATACTCAGCCACACCGGCACACACTCCACCGAGCCATCCTTGGTTACTGCTCCGATATAACGATTTTTTCATATATCCTCCAGTTACGGACGCTCACGACGTTGCTGATAATCTTCTTCGTAATGGCGCCAGTTTGGATGTTGCACATCCAGAATGGTTTCCAGTGTCTTGATCCGCTGTTCCAGCTTTTCAACCTGTTGTAATGCCTGATCCAAAGCCTGACATTCCTCGTCAGAAAGTCCCTTGTTGAGACGGTTCTTTGTCCAGTAGTGCAGCAACAGCCAGACTGGTGCAACCAAGGCCAGAAATACAACCGCTGGTACAAAAAAGAACATCAGCAGGGACATTATCGTTCTCCTTTTTCATGATCCATTTTAGCTTTTAACGCAGCCAGTTCTGATTCCACTTTGTCATTGCGCTCCAGCTCAGCAAACTCATCGTGTAGAGGCCGGGTTCGTCCCAGATCCTGTGCGTCTACCTCAGCTTCCATTTCATCCATTTTGCGTTCGTAGGCTTCGAATTTCCGGAATGCTTCTTCCAGTTTTTCGCGATTACTACTGCGGCGGATATCCATCCGTGAACGGCTGGTTTGCTCTCTGACCAGCAATGATTTTTGTTTTGCTTTGGCATCATCAAGTTTCTGCTGTAATTGCCCGATTTCTTCGTGCAGTGCTTGCAGCTGTTCTTCAATGATAGTCAGTTCCCGTGTCGCCAGCTCCAGTGTTTCAGACACAACCTGTTTTTCTGCGAGTGCCGCACGTGCTAAATCATCACGACCTTTGCTAATCGCAAGTCGTGCTTTGTATTCCCACTCTTCGGCATCTTTTTTCAGACGCTGCAGACGGCGTTCCTGTTCTTTGCGATCGGCCAGTACTTTGGCTGAAGTGGTTCTCACTTCGACCAATGTTTCTTCCATTTCCTGAATCATTAACCGAATCATTTTGGCTGGGTCTTCCGCACGATCGAGTAATGAATTCAGATTGGAGTTAATGATGTCACTAAAACGAGAAAAAATGCCCATGATCGTTGTCCTCTGTGTTGACTTGACACTTATTCAATAGCGAGCAGCGTGCCAGAACAGATAACTATTTGAATTAAAAAGAGTGTATAAAAAACAAGCATATATAACGAGCGTAAATTGGTTAAATAGACCATATTTATGGGTGAATAAAACCAATATGGTGGCCTAAATGCCTATTGAGAAACAGCGAATTTTGGGAAGCTCGGAGATCTGGCACCAAGTGTTAGTACAGGTTTCTCAGGTAGCGCCTCTGAACCGACCCGTTTTGATTGTCGGAGAACGTGGTACGGGAAAAGAATTAATCGCTGAACG
>QKFI01000147.1 GCA_003251455.1 Tolumonas sp. | reverse complement strand
CGATGCCAAGCTTGTCGGGAGTCAGATTGGTTTTCCAGCCCCATTTCTTTAGCACATTGATCTTGAGTTGTTTTTTATCCTGTAAGTCAACAAAACTTGCCTTCTCCAATTGCCATACACCTTGATTAAAGAACGCAATTGGTGCTCGGATAATCTGCTTTAAATGACCTGTCGTGTCGAAACGGTATAGATTTAAATCACGCAGTGAACCATCGCGGAATAATGCCCCGACGCTCACAAAGTCATTACCTTCTTTGATCCAAACGCCAGAGGTCGTGGCTGTAATCTTGCCACCGCTGACGGCCATTGCTTTGATATCTTTTGCTTTTTGCTCACCTAGAGGTGCGACATATTCGCCAATTAACATCACCACAATCATGGCTGGAATGACGGTTTTTAATGCAGAAATAACGATGGCAGTACGGGATAAACCGGCTGCTTGTAATACAACGAGTTCGCTGGTGCTGGCTAATTGCCCCAAACCAATCACGCCACCTAATAAAGCGGCCATCGGGAAAAACAAAACAAGCTCTCCCGGCATCAATAAGACTACCCGCAAAAAAGCATGCAGTGTGGTGAAATCCCCGTCACCAACGTTTTGTAGTTGCTCAACAAATTTGATGAGAGAAGAGAGCCCCATCAATCCAAAGGTACAAATAAGAATAGAGAGCAGTACAGTCCGGCCAATGTAACGATCAAGAATACCAAACATCAGTTTTTCTCCTTGTACCAGAACAGGCGCACATATTGCCAGAAACGAGTTGCCTTCAGATTCATCGGAATGGCAAAAAATAATGCGAAAAGAACCGGTACCAAATATAAGCCGGGGAAAGGAGATAATTGCCCGCGTTCTATCGCAGAACGAAAAGCGCTTAATAACAGGTAATAACTGAAATAAAGCAGGATTGCCGGAAATATTTTGGCATATCGTCCCTGACGAGGATTTACAGTGGCCATCGGGACTGCAATTAACGTCAGAATTGGAATCGAAAGCGGGAGCGCGATACGCCATTGCCACTCAGCAATATCTTTTTTGTCCGGACTGGTGACCAGTGTTTTTGAGGATAAAGCACCGGTTTTTCTGCTGGATGGTTCAATTGTTTTTCGCTCGATTTGTGCCCGATATTGCGCGAAATCAGAAATACTGAATTCTGTAGATGGTGGTGTCCCCGCATAACGGCGTCCATCGGCACCCATTGTGTTCCATCAGGATTCACGGTGATGTGTCCTTCTGATGCAACGATAATCGCGGACTGTGCCGGGTCTGGATGACGTTGCAACACAAAAATATGTGAAAAATCATGACCACCCTGATGAATATTTTCTACATACGCAACGAGTTTACCTCCATCAAGGTTTAGAAATTTTCCACTTTCTAACGGAACAGACAAAGGATTCGCTTTGGCTTCATCCAGTAATTGGGACTGCATTTCCCGAGCTGTGGGCGCTAAATACAACGTATTAAAACCTGCGGCTAAAGTTGTGAACACCGCCAAAATCATACTTACATGCATGATATACGATGGGCCAACGCCAATAGCACGCAATACGGTCATTTCGCTGTCAGCATATAACCGGCCATGCGCGAATAAGATCGCGATAAACAGACTCGCGGGAAGCAGCAACAGCCCCATGTAAGGAATATTCAGTAACATCATTTGACCGATTAATGATGTTGGAATCGATCCATCCGCTGCTCTGGCTAAAATACGAATAAATTGCTGACTGGTAAAAATCAGTAATAGGATCAGCAGGATTGAAAGCTGAGTTTTGAGCGTTTCTTTAAAAATAACGGAAAACTATCACGCTGGCCTCTGGAAAACTTGTAATTACTGGCGAATCGCTAAAAAATAGTTGCCTTAATTCCATTTTATTATGTTTTGCGTACCGAATCTGTTCATCCTGAACAGCTGGTCGGCTTCTATTATCGACCAATCGGTGGGCTTTGTCTTTAGTAGCAAGGAGTCCTTATGGAATTCGGCGTTAAAAGCGGCAGCCCAGAGAAGCAACGCAGTGCATGCATTGTTGTTGGTGTCTTTGAACCACGGCGTCTGTCTGCAGTCGCAGAGCAACTCGATCGTGTGAGTGATGGTTATCTGAGTTCATTATTGCGACGCGGTGATTTAGAAGGCAAATCCGGCCAGATGTTACTACTACATCAGGTTCCTGGTGTGTTAAGTGAACGAGTTCTTCTGGTTGGATGTGGTAAAGAACGTGAATTAGACGAACGTCAGTTTAAACAAATTATCCAGAAAACGATTAGTACATTGAATGAAACCGGCTCGATGGAAGCGGTTTGTTTTCTCACTGAACTACACGTAAAAGGACGGGATGCGTACTGGAAAGTGCGTCAGGCAGTCGAAACTGCTCAAAATAGTCTTTATACCTTTGATCAATTTAAGACCAATAAAGCAGAGTTACGCCGTCCGTTGCGGAAACTGGTGTTTAACGTTCCAACACGACGTGAACTGACGATTGGTGAAAAAGCGATTGCTCATGGACTGGCAGTTGCCAATGGTATGAAGATTTGTCGTGATGTCGCGAATATGCCGCCGAATATTTGTAATCCGGCTTATCTGGCTTCACAGGCGCGTCGCTTAGGCGATAGTTCACCTTACATCACAACCCGAGTAATTGGTGAACAAGAGATGGCCCAGCTAGGGATGAACGCCTATCTGGCGGTTGCTCGCGGATCTTCAAATGAAGCGATGATGTCGGTTATGGAATATAAAGGTCATCCGACTGCGAAGCCGATTGTTCTGGTTGGAAAAGGCCTGACTTTTGATTCTGGTGGTATTTCAATCAAACCTGCCGATGGCATGGATGAAATGAAATATGACATGGGCGGTGCGGCATCCGTGCTTGGAACCATGACTGCACTGGCGGAATTGAAACCGCCGGTCAATGTGATTGGTATTCTGGCTGGCGCAGAGAATATGCCGGATGGCAAATCATATCGTCCGGGTGATATTCTGACCTCCATGTCAGGGCAAACGATTGAAGTGTTGAATACCGATGCAGAAGGGCGTCTGGTATTATGTGATGCGCTGACTTATGTTGAACGTTATGAGCCTGAAACGGTCATCGATATTGCGACATTAACCGGGGCCTGTATTATTGCCTTAGGTCATCACACGTCTGGTTTGCTCTCGAATCATAATCCGCTTGCGCATGAATTGTTGAATGCGGCTGAACAATCGGGTGATAAAGCATGGCGTTTGCCATTATGGGACGAGTATCAGGAACAAATTGAAAGTCCGTTTGCTGATATGGCAAATACCGGCGGTCGACCTGCAGGTGCAATTACTGCGGGTGCGTTTTTAAGTCGCTTCACGAAGAAGTATAATTGGGCGCATCTTGATGTAGCCGGAACTGCATGGAAATCAGGTAAAGAGAAAGGTGCAACGGGCCGACCGGTTCCATTGCTGACTCAATACCTGCTGAACCGGGCAGGTTTTGAAATCGAAGAATAAAGGATAGGGGTGATCACACACCCCTTTTATTTCATGGCGCATGTCACCTTTTATTTAATGAATGAACCATCTGTTGCTGCGCAGGCAATGACAGAAAAATATCAGCTGGTTTGCTCACTGGTGACGGACCTGTTTCGTCAAAACCAGACCATTTTCGTGTTATGTCAGACACAAGCAGAAGCAGACATGCTTGATGAAATGCTATGGCAGCAGGATCCGGATAGTTTTGTTCCGCATGGATTATCCGAAGAATCGACAGTCATGCAGGCTCCGGTCGAAATTGGCACATTGCAACCACGTCGTTTTCGACAGGTGTTAGTAAATATATCGGATGCTGTTTCACCGCATGCAAATCGGTTTGCTCAGATTGTTGATTTCGTTCCGGTGAATGAATCAGAAAAACAACAGGCACGCGAGCGTTATAAGCAATATCGCGCGCTGGGTTTCACGCTGGAGACGGTGCCTGCACCGGTACTCCCTTAAACATACAGATGAAGACAAATGGAAAAGACGTTTAATCCAAACGCTATTGAACAGGCGATGTATCAGCACTGGGAAAGCCAGGGCTACTTCAAACCAAGTGGTGACAGCAATAACGGCAATTACTGTATTGTTATTCCGCCACCAAATGTCACTGGTAGCCTGCATATGGGTCATGCGTTCCAGCAAACCATTATGGATGCGCTGATCCGTTATCAACGTATGTTAGGGAAAAACACGCTGTGGCA
>QKFI01000109.1 GCA_003251455.1 Tolumonas sp. | reverse complement strand
AGAGAAGGCATTTCCTGACCATTTACCTGAAGCGGTAATGCTGCATGGGCAGGTAACGCAGACAAACACAGACTCAAACTTAAGGTTAAAGCACTTAATTTTAACATGTGCCGGGTATTGCTCATTCGCCACAGCTCCTTATCTATAAAAACAGTTGTACAACACTCAAAAAAACAGTCGTTACCAACTCATTGTTATATGACAGGAATTTGTCGAAAAAGTTCATCAAGATTTTTTGTCGTTCAGTAATCCGGATGGTTGACCCGAATAATCTAAAGGTTGGTGAACTCCGGAGTTGACAGGTTTATTCAACATTTCATGTTCTGTGTCTTCAACAGGAACGTCGGGCTGTACGGGGTAATCAGCGTGTGGTGTGCCTACGAGTTTTTCACCCTGTTCAGTGAGTTGTTGTGACATGCGTTGATACTGATGATTTAGCTGATCCATCAGATTTGTAAAATTAGTAAAGTGATCCTGAACGTCGCGTTTATATTGGTCGAATTCTTTTCGGGTTTTGGTTAATTCTTTTTGTAGTTTGGCGGCATCACCAGCACGGGACGTAGATCGACCAGCAATAAAGCCGATAATGAGTCCGATCAGGACAAACAGGATCATGGTGAATTCAGTCGTCATAACAATACCTTAAAAACAATATCAGGATTGGGCTTCACTATAGCCGGAGCGGCCTTTTAAGTGTACCGCTTTTGTAGCTTTGCGCGACCAGCGTGTCAGTTTGATGTTAAAACTGTAAAAACTTATAAATATCTTTCAAAAAAGAGCAAATACAGGATGATTTTTGACGGGGCTTTCCCTATAATCTTGCGGCCCACGTTACAGGCCACCTCCGTAGAACGGTACCCACGCCCTCTACGCGTGGACTAGCAACTCTGCTGGTTTGTATTCGAAGGGGTACAAGCAAAGCATTCACTGGTTACGTGGTTATCACGTAATTTGTTATTTTATTTAGGTAATTTGGGTTTACTCATGAAAACTTTCGTTGCCAAGCCAGAAACCGTAAAACGTGACTGGTACGTTGTTGACGCTGAAGGCAAAACCTTAGGTCGTCTGGCCACTGAAATCGCTTCTCGCCTGCGCGGTAAGCACAAACCAGAATACACTCCTCATGTTGATACCGGTGATTACATCGTTGTTATCAATGCTGAGAAAATTGCTGTAACTGGTAACAAAGCTGCAGCTAAGACTTACTATTCTTACTCTGGTTTCCCAGGTGGTCTGAAGTCTATCACTTTTGAAAAGCTGATTGCTCGCAAACCAGAAATGGTTCTCGAAATTGCAGTTAAAGGTATGTTGCCAAAAGGTCCGCTGGGTCGTGCTATGTTCCGTAAACTGAAAGTTTACGCTGGTACCGAGCACAACCACGCTGCTCAACAACCTCAAGTACTGGATATCTAATCGGGAGCTGGCAAATGGCTGAAACTCAATACTACGGCACTGGCCGTCGCAAAAGCTCTACCGCTCGCGTTTTTGCTAAAGTAGGTAGTGGCAACATCGTGATCAACAAACGTTCACTGGAAGACTACTTCGGTCGTCCAACTGCACGTATGGTTGTAATGCAAGCTCTGGAACTGGTTGAGCTGACTGACAAGATCGATCTGTACATCACCGTTGCTGGTGGTGGTATCACTGGTCAGGCTGGCGCAATCCGTCACGGTATTACCCGTGCCCTGATGCAATACGATGAATCTCTGCGTCCAACACTGCGTAAAGCAGGCTTCGTTACTCGTGATGCTCGTCGCGTTGAACGTAAGAAAGTTGGTCTGCATAAAGCGCGTAAGCGTCCACAATACTCAAAACGTTAATCGTTACGTTTTTGTATTGTATTGGAAACCGCTCATTTCGATGGGCGGTTTTTTTTTACCCGAAATAATGTTGAACTTGTGTTATAACTGTTTTGTAACATATTTAATTTGTGTATTAGTTCAAACCCGTGAATGCACGATGTAGTCGAAATGGCTGTCAACGGGTATCATGTTGATTACAGGACGTAATCTGGCAGGAGAGCAGTAATATGAAAAAAATCGAAGCAATTATTAAACCATTTAAGTTAGACGACGTTCGCGAAGCTCTGGGTGAAATCGGTATTAGCGGGATGACAGTTTCTGAAGTGAAAGGTTTTGGTCGTCAGAAAGGTCATACTGAGTTATATCGTGGTGCTGAATACGTTGTCGATTTCTTACCTAAAGTGAAATTAGAAATTGTTGTGAACGATGAAGATGTTGATTCATCAATTGAAGCGATTAACCGTAGTGCGAAAACCGGTAAAATCGGTGATGGTAAAATTTTCGTGACACCTGTAGAACGCGTAGTTCGTATTCGTACAGGTGAAGAAAACGAAGAAGCGATTTAATTCTTGCGAACAGCCACATCGCGTCCAGGATGGAGCGGTGTGGTGTGTGT
>QKFI01000181.1 GCA_003251455.1 Tolumonas sp. | reverse complement strand
CAACATCGAGAAGCCACCATCACCACACATCGCGACAACCTGGCGTTTCCGGTCAATCGATTGAGCGCCCATGGCCTGAGATAGCGCATTCGCCATCGAACCATGATTAAATGAACCAATGAGCCGGCGTTTGCCATTCATTTCTAGATAGCGAGCCGCCCAGACAGTTGGCGTTCCCACATCACAAGTGAAAATTGCATCCTCACCAGCTTGTTCACTAATGAGGCGGGCCAGATATTGCGGATGAATTAAATTGTGCGATGTTTTACCACTCGCTAAATCATCCAAATCTTTGCGCGCTTCATGATAATGACGTAAGCACTGATCCCATCATGGATCAACGGCAACAAAGCATTTAAAGTCGATTTCACATCACCCAGCACACCGAAATCAATTTGAGTGTGACGACCTAACGCTGCCGGATCACTATCAATTTGCAGGATTTTTGCTTTTTCAGGATAGAAAGCACGATACGGGAAGCTCGTACCTAACAACAACACAGTATCAGCTTGCCGCATCGCGTGATAACCAGATGAAAAACCAATCAGTCCGGTCATTCCGACATCATAAGGATTCTCATATTCCAGATATTCCTTACCACGCATCGCATGCACAATCGGCGCCTGCAATTTTGCCGCTAATGCAACGACTTCATCATGAGCGCCAGCACAACCGGCACCACACAATAACGTGATTTTTGAGCCATTGTTCAGTTTTGCTGCCAACGATCCCAGATCGTCTTGCTGAGGCGTGAAATAGGCAGGTTTTGGTAATGACCATTTTGGCTCAACCCCTTCCGGCATCGGCTTCAACGCAACATCACCCGGTAAAACTAATACACTGACATCTTTATGCAAAATCGCCTGACGCATGGCCGTTTCCAGCAGATACGGCATTTGTTCCGGATTTGAAACTAACTCACAGAAAACACTACATTCTTTAAATAATTCCTGTGGGTGAGTCTCTTGGAAATAATTGGTACCGATTTCGGCAGAAGGAATATGGGCCGCAATCGCCAGAACAGGAACATGATTACGATGGCAATCAAACAGACCGTTGATTAAATGCATGTTGCCAGGGCCGCAGGAACCTGCACAAACTGACAATTCACCGGAGATATGTGCTTCTGCACCAGCCGCAAACGCCGCAGTTTCTTCGTGACGGGTGCCTAACCATTCGATGGTACCAATTTTACGGAGGCTATCACTAATACCATTCAGGGAATCCCCTGTTACCCCCCAGATCCTTTTAATACCAGCCTGACTTAAAGTGTCCGCGATAAAGTACGCAATACTCTGACTCATAACAATACACTCCACTACAATTGCATCAGATTACAGTTTTTTTGATTTGTGTTTTATCAAAAATGCAGATGAAAGAAGTTTGCCTGTTTCTGAGTCCATCATCCTCCTTGACCAAAATGTGATCAAGATCAAATATGTTGAATTTTAGTTATATGTTTTTCTTAAAAGGAACCGCTTTATTCCGTTTGTTTCTAAGATCATGTAGTTCACGAAAGTAACTTGCATTATAAAAGTTACAGCTTTAGATTACACAACAGATACTTTCATCATGATAGTGACTAAATGAAAAGAAAAAGCCTTGAAACAACCAACTGCCCGATTGCCCGAAGTCTGGACAATGTCGGTGAATGGTGGAGCTTGCTCATCATCCGTGATGCCTTCCACGGCTTGCGTCGTTTTGATGAATTCCAGAAAAGCCTATCAATTGCACCAAACATGTTAACTCGCAGGCTGAATTCACTTCTGGAAAATGGACTCATGGAAAAACATCAGTATTCGGAGCGACCAGCAAGATTTGAATATTTACTGACGGCAAAAGGTCGCGATTTAGCACCCGTGCTGACTGCTTTATTCTCTTGGGGAAATAAGCATTTATGCCCTGATGGCATCAGTATTCAGTTTGAAGACATTAAAACCGGCCAGGTTGTTGAACCGATTCTGGTCGATAAACAAACAGGAAAAGAAATTTCATCCCGACACCATCGTTTAATTCCGGGGCCTGCTGCGGATCAGGCCATGAAAGACCGGATTAAACATATTCAACAGACGCATCAGTCTGCGTCATTACTGAAGGAGTCATCATCATGACTTTACGCCGTATCGTCGTCACAGGCATGGGGGCTGTCACCCCACTTGGTTGCGGCATTGAACAAGTTTGGCAACGTCTTCTCGCCGGTAAATCTGGGTTAAGACTGTTATCAGAAGCATTTGTTGCTGATTTAGCAGCGAAAGTTGGAGGCGTCGTACCCAGTAAGGAAGAGGATCCTGAAGCTGGTTTTGATCCAACAGAAACCGTCCCGCTGAAAGAACAAAAGAAAATGGATCGCTTCATTATGTTTGCGCTTGCGGCAGCAAAAGAAGCTTTAGAACAAGCCGGTTGGCATCCGGAAACAACGGAAGAACAGGCTAGAACGGCGACCATTATTGCCTCCGGGATTGGCGGATTTCCAGCCATAGTCGATGCGGTTCGAACCACTGATAACAAAGGCCCCCGCCGTCTTTCTCCTTTTACGATCCCTTCGTTTCTTGTCAACATGGCAGCGGGTCATGTGTCGATTCAATACGGTTTAAAAGGTCCGTTAGGTGCACCGGTAACAGCATGTGCCGCCAGTGTTCAGGCAATTGGCGACGCAGCCCGACTTATTCGCTGTGGCGAAGCAGACATTGCTGTTTGTGGTGGCACTGAAGCAACTATTGATCGTGTCAGTCTGGGTGGTTTTGCTGCAGCCCGT
>QKFI01000115.1 GCA_003251455.1 Tolumonas sp. | reverse complement strand
GAAAAAATTTGGTGGCATGGGCATGCCGGAATTACGCCGCCTGCGACAACTTGAGGAAGAGAATCAGCGATTAAAGCGTCTGGTGGCAGATCTAAGTCTGCGTGATGATCGGGCACTGACCCGTTGGATCCATGTAATTGCTGAAACCCGTGTTCGTTACGGATACCAGCGTATTCATATTTTGTTGCGTCGGGAAGGCTGGCGGCAGGACTATAATCAGCAAAGATCACATGAATACATTCGCATGATTGTAAATATTTCTTAATTCACATGATGTTGTTCTGAACCAAACGTCGTTTGCTCATCCATATTTAAATCAACAATCGATTTTTCCCGACTTCCATACCAACAAATTAAAGATCCAATAGTAACCATCACAACTGATTGCCAGAATGAGAAAGATAATTCAGTGCTGAGCCACCAGCCAGCCATGAAAGTTGAAAGTAATGGCGTGAAATAAGAAGCTGTAACCAACAACATCATATTTCCTTTTTGTATGCCATCATCCCAGAACGAATAACCTAGCGCAGCGAAAAGGCCGATCACCAGTAACTGCAAACCAGACGACCATGAGAAAATTAAAGGGGAATGCGGTGTTAACAAATAACCACACCAAAGCACAACACTCACGACGCTAAAGAACCAGAACACACCGTTCTGCCCTGCCCCATAAATACGAGTCACATTACAATATAATGCCCATATGAACGCAGCGCTCATCGCAAGGAAATATGCGATCGGGTTCTGCATAATATGATGAATAAATTCATTCAGAACGAAATGTTCCCCTGCTACCCCCCAAAAAACACCCATAAAGGAAAGCAATGCTCCACCCCAAAGTAACCAACTACTTTTTTGTAGTCGGAAAATGACAGCAAAGAGAATGGTTAAACACGGCCAGGCATAATTAATAAGCCCCAATTCCAGTGATTGAAGGTGGGACGTTGCAAGCCCGATTGCTTGTGAAAGCATGACTTCATAAAGAACAAAAAAGACCCCACAGCCGAATAAATAAACTGGAGCGAATTTTTTAATACTTGGGACGCCTTTAATACAAGCGACGAAGAATGCACACATGGTATAAATCAGCGCAGACCCTGCAAGTGCACCAAAGCTTTCAGTGATACTGCGCATTAAACCCATTGAGCTACTCCAGAAAAGAACTGCCGACAGCCCTTTCAACGTCGCTCGCTGATACGAATCATTATTAAACATAATATTTGTGATGAAGAATTTTATAACTCAGCTGCTTTCGATAGATGGATCTGGTTTTTACCCAAGCGTTTTGCATGATTGAGCGACTGTTGCGCTAAGCGAATGGCCTCATTCATATCCAGATTTTTTCCTTCGTGTAATTCAACAACCCCGATGGTTAATGTAATTGGGATATCAAACATATTCACTTTGATATTTGTCGAACTCACAATATTTCTTACGCGTTCTGACCACATTTTTGCCGATTGACCTGTCGTTTCCGGCAAAATCACCACGAACTCATCACCAGCATAACGAGCAAAAATGTCCTCAGACCGAATATTTTGTCGTATTTTCGTCGCTACTTGTTTCAAAACCGTATCACTGATCTGATGCCCATATTTGTCATGGATCTGGCGGAAATGATCAATTTCAATGACAAGCACACAACGCTTCATATTTGACATTATACTGCCCGGATGAAAAAACAATGCCGATTGTTGCGACAATCCATATTGGTTGTAAATCCCGGTCAATGAGTCAAACATCGCATGTACCGACACTTTATGTTGCAACCACTGACTTCCAATCGACATGAAGCTGAAGCAGGCACCCAACATTAAAAAAGTAGCATTCAGCATGCAGATTAGATTGCTTAGCTCCGGGTTCAGAATGGTAAAGCTTCTTCCATGTTGCAGCGTGTAAATACGCAATACCGAATTAAAACAGGATATGAGCAAAACAAATGCCAGCAACAAACGCCCATATTCAGATTTTGCTCTTTCATCCAGTGCTGCATGCAGGCCTAAAAGCTGTATTGAGATAATGACCCACGAATAAATTTGGGCTCGAACCAACTCAGAGACACCCCAATTTAAAGCAAGCAGCAGCCCGATGGCAGTAATAGGCCCAATGATCAGCACATAATAATCTCGGTGTTTGATTTTCATGGAAAAAACACGAATACCGAGCCAGAAACAGATCAATCCAATCAGTATTAAACCATTTCCGACTAATATGCTGATAGGAAGTGGAGCGATGACACGAAATAGCAAGAAAAACAAACCCAATGCGACCATTGCCATTCCAACGACCCAATGGTACATCCCTGGGCAAACCTGTCGTTCCCATAAATAAAAAGAAAGACCAGCGACAATAAGAATACTGATATAAAAATTAACCATCAGTAACGTCGGAATATCGAATGCGAAAAAATCCATAATAAGATACAAATGTTACCATTATTCAAATGTAATCCATTTGAACTTTGATACGTACAAAAAAATCAATTTTTACTGAAACATATTGATTATTTGAGATTTATCTCTATACGTTCCTACAAACATGTTTCATATCATGGATTTTTTCTCGCCTCACAACCCATAATAAAAATATCAAATTTTCTCACAATTTCTTTTTAATCTTTATTTAGGAGTCATGATATGACTATGCATTTCAAGCCCCGGAGGGCGACATGTATTGTCGAATGTGAACATGGGATCTTACTTGCGGAAACAAGCCATGGCATGGTGCTTTTACCGGGTGGACAAGCATCACGCGGAGAGTCACGGCTTGAAGCTGCAATTAGAGAACTCAAAGAAGAAACTAATTTGAGCGCCCATGCTGCAATTTTTCTTTTTGACCATGAATCACGTTCAAATCGGCACAAAGTGTTTTATCTGATCGCTTCAGGTATCGCGGAACCACACGATGATGCAGTTGCGCTGCATTACAGTGACAGACTGAAGCCGGAAATCGAAAAGAAACTTTCACCGGCTACGCGCGAAATCATTAAGAGGTTTTATGAGGTTAAATCAGAGCATCAGCATCACCTTGATGCATTACGGCAGATTTGTATGAAAGACAAATTACCGCTCTGATTCACAACGCTCTTTTAAACGGGCCGTCAATGCAGGAACTTGCTCTGTTGCCGGCCCGATCAATTGGGTTCCGGGCATCGGTAACCGACTTTCTGGTAAAGCTTCGATATTCACATAATAGATATGCGCATCGGGGTGCGTGCACCGCAATAAAGATGCTGCCGGTTCAACCACTAGGCTTGTCCCCACGACAATCACAACATCCGACTTCGCCAGCCATTCCATTGCTAATTCAGTGTCATAAATGGATTCGCCAAACAGCACGATATCAGGTCTCAGCTGATGACCAGTTTTCTTGTCTGTCTGTCCTGGTTGAATGTCATCTATCCACGGTATGCGATGATCTTCACCTTCATAGCCGACCGGGCGCAGGTGCAAAATACTACCATGTAGATGAACCAGATTTTTACTGCCTGCCCTTTCATGTAAATCATCAATATTTTGTGTGATCACACGAACCTGAAACTGCTGTTGTAATTCAGCAAGCGCCTGATGCGCTGCATTCGGGGTAACTGCTAACATTTCCCGACGGCGGGCATTATGAAACGCCAGAAAACCGGCCAGATCTTCATGAATAATGTCACTATCCAAAAAACGCATATTTTGGTCTGAATTCCAGACAGTCGACTTACCTCGGAAGGTTGCAATGCCGCTTTCCGCCGACAGCCCAGCCCCAGAAAAAACAACAACGGACGGTTGTATTGCAATGCCTGTTTGATGTGAATTCTTCTCTTGTGAGTGTTGCCAATGCCAACGCTTGATAAAGGAAGGTAACTGGAAATACATAATGCGCCTCCGATGATCTTCTCTTCTTCACAGAATAGATCTGTTACAGACTCATAGACAACCACTAAAGACTTCATTCATTTCCTCTTTTATAATTCAAGCCGATAAATGAGGTATAACGAATGCAATATGATGATCTTTTAGTTCCGGTCAGAGAATTCCTACAATGTGCGACACCCATCGAATGGCTAAATGAAGCCGCAAAGCCTGAAAACCTGCCTGTTATTTTAAAGGATCATCTCATCTGTGAACTGAAAGCCGCGCAAACGGCAATGCTGCTGCTTCGTAAATACGCAGCGGACACCGCCAGTCGAGAAACGCTCTTACAATGGTTAAAGCCTTATGAAGACTTTATTTACCGGAAAGAAGGTTCGCTGGCGGAACTCGCAGCACAGATCAAACTCAAAAAATCCGTGATATCTAAAAGCAACGCGCCTTATGGGCAAGATTTGATTGATAAGATGGTCTTACTGATCCGCGAGGAATTACATCACTTCTATCAAGTTTATGAAATCATGGAAGCTAGAGGCATTCCATTTGATGGCATTGAAGCAAGCCGTTATGCCAAACATCTGCTTTCACATGTCATCACCCACGAACCAGAAACATTGATCGATAAGCTCATTTGTGGTGCTTATATTGAGGCGCGGTCTTGTGAACGCTTTGCTATGCTCGCCCCTTACGTTGATGATGAGCTTAAAAACTTTTACATCTCACTGCTTCGTTCTGAAGCGCGTCATTTTAGTGATTATCTTGCTCTGGCAGAGCAAATCGCAGGCAAAGACATCCGTGAACGGGTCGCTTATTTCGGAAAAATAGAAGCAGGACTGATCCAAACGCCGGATGACGATTTTAAATTTCACTCCGGCTGTCCGGTCGTTGTTTACTAATTCTCTTGAATCATTATCCGCCAAAACGCTTACTGATCTGACTGATCAATTGGCGTTCTTCCCGCATAAAGTTAAGGAAGGCCTGCGCTACCGGCGACAGGCGTTTCCCTCTGGCATGCACCACACACCAGCTTCGGAAGATCGGTAATTCACGCACGGGCAATTCAATCAGATCTCCCATCGCAATTTCACGATTTACGGCGTGCTTCGGCATAAAGGCGATCCCTAAACCCGCTGCAACCCCTTCCCTTTGTGCTTCCTGTGAGTTGAGTTCCATGGTGTTTGTAAATTGAACACGTTTTTGCTGAAAAAACTCCTCACATGCTTTGCGTGTACCAGATCCAGGCTCTCGGACCAACAACGGCCAAGTCTGTAAATCTTTCAATTCAAGGGATTCAGATGCACATAACGGATGTGATGGCGCAGCAATCGCAATAATCGGGTTGTTCATAAATGGCATAAATTCAAGCGCCATATCTTCCGGCACCATCGACATCACAACTAAATCATCACGGTTATCCGCCAGACGACGAATAATTTGTGCGCGGTTAAACACCCGTAAAACAGGATTCACATCTGGATGTTTTGCCTGAAAAGCAGCCAATAAATGAGGGCTGAGATATTTAGCACTCGACTCTACCGCGATACGAAGTTGTCCGGATAAAGCCCCCATCAGACTACTCAACTTCATATCCAGCTCGGATAATTGCTGGAAGATTTCACCAGATGCATTGTACAAAAACTCTGCTGCATCAGTGAGATAAAGCTTCTTCCCTACATATTCAAACAGGGGTTGCCCAATAATTTCTTCAAGTTGACGGATCTGTAAACTCACTGCGGGTTGAGTTAGTGCCATCTCTTCTGCAGCTCTGCTATAGGATAAATTTTCGTAAACTGCCCGAAATACCTGTAACTGGCGCAGAGTTAACCGCATAAATGCATTACGCATGATGAAATCTCTGTCTATAAGTTATGACTTATAGTAAATCAAATAAATATTAATTTTAATTATTCATCAGATAATCGTACGTTAAATATGACAGGGAACTCACACTTTCAGCAGTAAACAAGGAGGTAGTTGTACGTGATCAAAAAAATTCTGATTGCTAACCGAGGTGAAATTGCGGTGCGTATCGTACGCGCATGTTCCGAGTTAGGGATCCGTTCCGTTGCCGTCTATTCCGATGCTGACCGTCATGCATTGCATGTCAAACGTGCTGATGAATCCTATCCGTTAGGTGCCGACCCATTAGCAGGTTATCTGAGCCCGCAGCGTTTAGTCAGTCTGGCTGTTGAAACCGGCTGTGATGCTTTGCATCCAGGCTATGGTTTCTTGTCAGAAAATCCGGAATTAGCCGAACTGTGCGAACAGCACAAAATCAAATTCATTGGCCCAAGCGCTGACGTGATTCGTCGCATGGGTGATAAAACCGAAGCTCGTCGTAGTATGATGGCTGCAGGTGTGCCTTGTACGCCTGGTACAGAAGGCAATCTTGCTGATCTGAATGAAGCCATCAGCGAAGCAGAGCGCATCGGTTATCCGGTCATGTTAAAAGCTACTTCTGGTGGTGGTGGTCGCGGTATTCGTCGTTGTAACAGTCGCGAAGAGCTTGAACAAGCTTATCCGCGTGTTATTTCTGAAGCGACGAAAGCATTCGGCTGTGCTGAAGTATTCCTGGAAAAATGTATCGTTAATCCGAAACATATCGAAGCTCAGATTCTGGCTGATAGTTTTGGTAACACTGTTCACCTGTATGAACGTGACTGCTCTATTCAGCGTCGTAACCAGAAACTGATTGAGATTGCACCAAGCCCACAGCTAACGCCAGAACAACGCGCCTATATTGGTGAATTGGCGGTTCGTGCTGCGAGAGCCGTTGGTTATGAAAACGCTGGTACCGTTGAATTCTTGCTTTCTGGTGATGAAGTGTATTTCATGGAAATGAATACCCGTGTTCAGGTTGAACACACCATCACTGAAGAAATCACCGGTATTGATATCGTGCGTGAACAGATCCGCATCGCTTCTGGTCTGCCACTGTCAGTGAAACAGGAAGACATTCGTCATCATGGTTTTGCACTGCAATTCCGTATCAATGCCGAAGATCCGAAAAACAATTTCTTCCCGTCGTTTGGCAAAATTACGCGTTATTACGCACCGGGTGGTCCAGGTGTTCGTACTGATACCGCGATTTATACCGGTTATGTGATTCCACCACATTACGACTCAATGTGTCTGAAACTGATTGTCTGGGCTTTGACTTGGGAAGAAGCGCTGGCACGCGGTTTACGTGCGCTGGACGATATGCGCGTTCAAGGTGTGAAAACAACTGCGCCGTATTATCAGGCAATCCTGAAAAATGATGAATTCCGTACTGGCCAGTTCAATACCAGTTTCGTAGAAGCCCATCCGGAATTGCTGGAATATTCAGAAAAACGTCGTCCGGAACAACTGGCACTGGCTATTGCTACCGCTATCGCAGCACACGCAGGTTTATAAGAATTATTGAGTCCGGCTGACAGGCAGTTGGCCGAACAAGGAAGGATTACGATGAGTAGAAAGATTACTGTTACCGATACAATTTTACGTGATGCACACCAGTCTTTACTGGCAACCCGTATGCGTACTGAAGACATGCTGCCAATCTGTGACAAGCTGGATAAAGTCGGCTACTGGTCACTGGAAGTCTGGGGTGGTGCAACTTTTGATGCTTGTGTTCGTTTCCTGAAAGAAGATCCGTGGGAACGTCTGCGCCAGTTACGCAAAGCGTTACCAAATACACGTCTGCAAATGCTGTTACGCGGTCAGAACCTGTTAGGTTACCGTCATTACAGCGATGACGTGGTTGAAGCATTCGTTGCGAAAGCGGCAGAAAACGGTATTGATGTTTTCCGTATTTTCGATGCCATGAACGATGTGCGCAACTTAGCGACCGCAATCAAAGCAGTGAAAAAAGCAGGCAAACACGCACAAGGTACAATCTGCTACACCACGAGCCCTGTCCATACGACTGAAGCATTTGTGGCTCAGGCACATGAACTGGTTGCTTTAGGTGTTGATTCGATCGCGGTCAAAGATATGGCTGGTCTGTTAACACCATTTGCAACTGGCGAGCTGGTAAAAGCATTACGTGAATCTGTTGATCTGCCTATTTTCGTCCACTCTCACGATACTGCAGGTGTCGCGGCGATGTGTCAGTTGAAAGCAATCGAAAACGGTGCTGATAACATTGATACTGCAATTTCCAGCATGGCATGGGGCACTAGCCACCCAGCAACAGAATCAATGGTTGCTGCACTGCGTGGAACTGAATACGACACGGGTCTGGATCTGGAACTGCTGCAAGAAATCGGCATGTATTTCTACAGCATCCGTAAGAAATATCATCAGTTTGAAAGTGAATTCACTGGTGTTGATACCCGTGTTCAAGTGAATCAGGTTCCAGGCGGTATGGTTTCAAACCTGGCAAACCAACTGAAAGAACAAGGCGCACTGCACCGTATCAACGAAGTATTCGATGAAATTCCACGTGTACGTAAAGATTTAGGCTATCCGCCGCTGGTAACACCAACCTCTCAGATCGTTGGTACACAAGCTGTATTCAACGTATTGGCTGGCGAACGTTATAAAACGATCACCAACGAAGTAAAACTGTATCTGCAGGGTCGTTATGGTAAATCACCAGCAGAGGTAGATGCTGATCTGCAACGTCGTGCAATTGGTAATGAAGAAATTATCGATGTACGTCCTGCTGATCTGCTGAAACCAGAGCTGGAAAAACTGCGTGCAGACATCGGTTCACTGGCTACCAGCGAAGAAGACGTGCTGACTTTCGCAATGTTCCCGGATATTGGTCGTAAGTTCCTGCAAGAACGTCTGGACGGTACGCTGAAACCAGAAGAATTATTGCCAATTCCTGGTGAAGCTGCTGCAAGCGCAGCAACGAAAGAAGGTTCACCAACTGAGTTCGTGATCGACGTTCATGGTGAAACTTATCACATCGACATCACCGGTATCGGTATCAAGAGCGATAACAAACGTCACTTCTACATGTCTATTGATGGCATTCCAGAAGAAGTGGTCTTTGAATCTCTGAACGAATATGTTGGTGGCGCATCAGCGGGCGCGAAACGTAAACAAGCCTCTGCACCTGGTGATGTTTCAACTGCGATGCCAGGCAACATTGTTGATGTACTGGTCAAAGAAGGTGATGTGGTTACCTCTGGTCAGGCATTGCTGGTGACTGAAGCGATGAAGATGGAAACTGAAATTCTGGCACCGATTGCAGGCACCGTGAAAGCAGTTCACATTGCGAAAGGTGACCGTGTGAATCCAGGCGATGTACTGATTGAAATTGCTGAATAAGCGTTTCCCTCTACAAAGTCCCGGGGTTTCTTTTTCTAGCTTATACCCAATTCGCTTGGTGCTGCTTTTGAGTCAGTTAAATTACTTCAATGCTCTCACCAGAGCGTAAACGATGCCGTAATGATTGAATACGTGCATCCATCGCCTCCAACTCAGCCAGATTTTCTTTCTCTTTCTCTGTGGTGGTCAGCACTTTGTAGATTCCGCCATTCTTGATCACCAAACGGCGTTCGCCCATCAAGGCAAGAATAGGATCATGGGTCGCCATCAGGACTATTTTTTCTTTTCGCACTAACAACTGTAGTGCTTTTTTACGATCAATCCCGGCATTCTCGATTTCATCGATCAGAACGACCGGTGAAGAACTTAAAAATGCGGTATCCGCAATCATTAATGCGCGAGATTGCCCACCGGAGAGCGCCGTGATTGGGGTATCTGCCGTAAATTGTTCACCTGCCAATAAATTTGCCTGATGAATAATGTCGGTGACGACACCATCCGGTTCAATCATCCGGCTTTCTGCATGCATCCGGATAAATTCGCCCACAGAAGTGTCCATCACGAAATTCATATTCTGTGAAAGCTGTGCCACCAGCTTATGTTCCAGCGAGAATCGTAAAGATGGATCTGGCTTTTGCTGATTGATCAGAATATGACGTTTGGTCGGCGTGTCGCCTTGCGCCATCCATTCAATGTCCGCCAACAGCCGACTTTTACCTGAACCAGTCGGCCCAACGATACAGGTCACTTCTCCCGGAATCAGATCCAATTTGATGCTTTCTGGTTCACCTGCTTTATTCTGTCCACCTTGAATCGTTAGGCTCTGCACCTTCAAACCAGAGTCGTCGGTAGCGTCTTCAAGCTGAGATGCAAGATTCGACAGAATTTGTTCTTTTGAAAGTGCGATATCCTCGAAATGATCATCGGAGAATGCATCCAGTAATTCACGTAACGAACGAGACTCCTGAGATGAACTCAGTCCAATACCAGCAAGCCATTCGATCAATTGCGGATAACGGGATGTGAACACGGAAAAAGGTAAATCCCACCAGATGGTTGTCTGCGTCATACTACACCTTCATCTTTTTCACATTGCCTTCAAGGAATTCATCACCAATTTTGGTTTCACCCAAGCAGTAGGAACAAAGCGCTGCTGGCATGGTAAAACGGAGCGTTCCACCATTCAGTGTCGGAACATCATTGGCAGTTTTCAGTAAAGTCGTCAGTTCATAAGCACCCTGCCCCGTGATGCCATTCACATGCAGGATCTTCGCTTTACTGTTTGATTGTCGAACTTTAAAGGCAAAGACTTCACGTTCAGCCTGAGAGACGATATCTCCCTTCGTGATCACGACGATATCCGCGAAACGCAGCATCGGCCCGACTTTCTTCGGTGTATTTATCCCCATCAGGTTGTCGATCACACATACCGCCAGCACATTTTTGATATGCGGTGAACAGCGGTTACACAGCCCGGCACTTTCCGAGATCAAAACATCTAAATCCTGTTCTAACCCCCAGTTCGCACAATCATCAATGTTACTGACAAAGAAATGATCCGGACATAAGTTGCCTGATAAACCGACTTTTACCGGAACATTGAGTGCTGCGTAAATTTTGTCGTCATCCGTCGTCAGACAATCAAATTTAACCACGCCAACTTGCTGCTGTTCAGCTTGCAAAACTTTAATGACGTTTGTCAGTACTGAGGTTTTCCCTGATGACGGTGGACCGGAAACCGTAATTAACTTCATGCGTGTCTCCTTATGCCTTTAATTCAGGTGACAAACCCTTCATGAATTCAACATCTAACTCTTCACTCAAATCATTAAAGTCACGAATAGTGATTTGTTTTAAATCAGGCAATGTATATGGGTTAGACCAGTTCAGTTGATCGGGCATCAGAATGCCACCAAGCGCCAGAACATTCCGGAAAGTGTCACTCCAGATAAAAGACAGGATATCTTTCACTTGATCCAGTTTGCTGCGTTTTACAAACAACATGACAGGCGTGAGAATCGGACCATCTTGCAATGCAAGTTCAGCAACTCGTTTTTTCGATGGGATCTGCTGAATGGCCGCACTTGGCATGATATTAATCATGGGGCGACTCGCATCTGAAGAATCCATAGCTTTGATGATTTTTGAGAAGTGTCCGATCTGACCTAGATTCGAGGAAAACTTACTGATGCCCTCAACACCCATCCGTTCCCGCAACACCATCAGTAAGGCCGAACCTGTTGCATGCCCCTGACAGCCGTGGATGCCGATTTTTCCTTTAAACGCATCTTCTGTCATATCTGTCCAGGTTTTTGGATAGACAGCCTCTTCACCAGCAACTGACAGATCAGCGACCGCACTCCATGAACCAAATGCCAGAAAGCCAATGTTATGGTGTTCAGCCAAATCACGGAATCCGTCTTGGAGCAGTGGCAGCCATTCCTCTTTTGTTATCCCCTGATAAATACCGCTATCAATGAAACGACTACGGAAAGGTTGGGAGAATGAGGTGTGATAACTGTTGGCGACCCAAACATCTGGCAAGTCATCTTCATGCTGCGCTGTTGCCATAATATCTTCGATAGAATGCGGGCCATTTTCCATAATGGTTGGGCAATGCACTGGGGTGTAATGCGTTTGATTGTATTCATCAATGAATTGTTCAAGCGTCATTTTTAGTCTGACCTTCAAAGGGCAAGGCACACTGACATGTAAACTGATTGCATTATCACGAAACAAAGAAGAAGAAGAACTTGAGGATGATTCATCAGATTTAAGAATGCGTTTAATCGTCGCGACAGTCATGATAACCCTTACATTGCCAAGATAGTTATCAGAAGCAATGGCAACATTAATGCCAAACCTTGACTATTTTCGCAGAAAAACGTTCCTATTCATTTGAGTAAATTTACCTTTAATTCAATAAGTTATTGATGGCCGGCATGAGAAAAGAATGCAGTATGGATCTTAAGCGTGTTGTCTATCTGACATTTTATCTATCGAATTCAAGCGATTGTCAGATTCGACGCATTCTGTGACAAACAAAGCTTGGGCAAAAAAAGAAACCGGCCTTTAGACCGGTTTCTATCGATTATTAAGGACAAGAGACAGGATATCCGGCATCACCATCTTTATCAGATGGCGGCGTCAAACTTTCGGTTTTAGCCTTAGAGAAAACACATTCAGCTGACGTACCAACCAATTTAGGCCCAGCCATTCCTGGTGATGTGGTATATCCCCAGGAGTTCACTGAAATAACAGGTCCAGAACCAGAACTCATCGGTTGGATCCAAGGCCCACCAGAAGCGCCCCCGGATAGACCGCAACTTGGCAGCCACCAGTTCACTGCGCCATTTGTGGTCATATCTTCGGAACAATACATGAAATTCGGATCATTACTGTATGAATAACCCAAGGCGAAAGAATAGTCTGGAGATGTCACACCTGAAGTACCATCATCAACTTTCACATTAGCAAAACTAACATCGAGCGAACCTGCAGCAACATCCAGTGCATCAGATGTTGTGGATGTTCCCAGATGATCACCACTATCGTCTACAACATAGTAGGCATAATCCCAAGCGATGTTGTCCGGGAAGGTCCTTGTGGTCCAATTTTGGTCAACAACACCAACATCAGGAACCCAACATCCCATCACATCATTACTGCAATTACGATCTGTTTTGGTTCCACTTTCCGCCTGATTGGGAATAAACATCACGTTTCTCGCGAAAGCTTTGTTCGAATCATCATAGACACAGTGCGCGGCAGTGATAATGATTGACCGGCCAGAGACGCTATCAGTTGCCACACTCCCCGAGCAGACATAACCAGTCCAACGCGTACGCTTACTATTCGCAGGCATTTCAAAATAAATACGGCCTGCAGCTGATTTGAGTGTTCCTTCAGTTGACCAGACTGCATTCGTCACTGTATCGCTTGTTGTTGATGAACCACTGCCGCCGGTATTAACACTGAAATTAACAGTATCGGATGTGGATGTGTTTCCACCCTGGGACGCACCATCTTTTGCGATTACTTGCCAGAACCAGTTGCCGTCAGTAAAGCCTGAAAAGTTAATCGCCCATTCATCTCCCGTTGTATGTGTTGCGCCATAAGATTGGGAGAGGCCATTTTCTCGCCATAGCTTGAACGAAACAGATTTCACGCCACTCGGATCCGTCACGAGCGCGGAAAAACGTTGTGTGGCACCAATGACATCATTATTACCCGGCGTCATACCAGATACAGATGGCCCTACATTATCACCAGAGCCCGAACCAGGTTTCGCCATCGGAGCAGGGACTGCACTATGTGCTGAAATCGTATGACCATAAGGTGCAAGAATACCGCCCGGTAACTTCATATAACCAAGCCCACGCACATCGATGACAAAATCA
>QKFI01000178.1 GCA_003251455.1 Tolumonas sp. | reverse complement strand
TTACGTTCTGCCTGTAATTCTTGGGTACGAGTCTGAATAACTTTACGTTGTTCTTCCAATGCATTGATTGTAGCTACATCTAATTTATAACCACGCAGCGCCAAACGTTTTCAGCTGCGACATCAATGTCACTACGGAGAAATTTAGGATCAAGCATGATAAACCTGCTGTTATGCAAAAAATTATTGGTGTAATAAATCGATCCGCGACAAAAGTCATTGTCGATACCTCAGTGTACCAAAATGCGGCATCACGGGGTATTTCTATCTTGGTTTATTCTCAGGATCGCGCTTTCGGATAGCGGACAAATTGAGATTGAACATCTAATTCGTCCAGATATTTCAGTTTTTGAGCGATTTGTTTTTCAGTACCCCGGTCAGAAGGCTGATAATACAGGCTTCCTTCCATTTCCGGCGGGAAATAACATTCGCCTGCAGCATAAGCACCCGGTTCATTATGGGCATACCGGTACTCTTCACCATAGCCAAGTGATGCCATTAGTTTGGTCGGTGCATTTCGAAGATGAACCGGCACTTCGTAATCCGGTAATTCTTTTGCATCATGTAATGCCGCTTTCCAGGCTACATAGACAGCATTACTTTTCGGAGCACATGCCAGATAGACAACCGCCTGAGCAATCGCTCGTTCACCTTCTGCTGGCCCCACGCGTTCAAAACAATCCCATGCTGCCAACGCAACACGCATCGCGTTCGGATCTGCATTGCCGATATCTTCCGATGCAATCGCTAATAAACGGCGAGCAACATAGAGTGGATCGCCACCAGCGGCGACAATACGCGCATACCAATACAAGCCAGCATTGGGATCAGAGCCGCGAATGGACTTATGGAAAGCTGAGATCAGGTCGTAATAAACATCACCTTGATTATCAAAACGAGCGACTCGTTCACCTGTCACTGCAGCTAAGAGTGATTTATCGATATGCTTGATGCCATTTTGTGGCTCTGCCATATCATTCAATAATTCAAGATAATTAAGTGCCTTACGAGCATCGCCATCCACGAGTTGCACTAAGGCTTTCAACACCCCTTCATCAAACTGAAAGTGTTCATTCGCAAGTCCTCGAGAATCTGAGAGTGCTTGCGTAATCACCTGATGAATATCGTCATCGGTTAGCCGTTTGAGCAAATACACTCGGGCACGGGATAACAATGCGTTATTTAATTCAAATGAGGGGTTTTCCGTGGTGGCTCCGACGAATATGATCGTGCCGTCTTCAATATGAGGTAGAAAGGCATCTTGCTGGCTTTTATTAAATCGATGCACCTCATCGACAAACAAGATGGTTCTTCGTCCCTGATAGCCGTTATCTCTCGCTTTCTCTATCGCAGCCCGAATCTCTTTGATACCTGACGTAACCGCAGAAATCCGTTCAACTTCAGCCTGGCAATAACGCGCCATTAATTCTGCCAAAGTTGTCTTCCCCGTCCCCGGAGGCCCCCATAGAATCATGGAGTGACAATGGCCGGCTTCTATCGCCCTGCGAAGTGGTTTGCCTTCAGCTAAGAGATGTTGTTGCCCGATGTATTGCTCGAGTCGCTCTGGCCGCATTCTTGCAGCCAGAGGACGAAAATCAGGAGCAAAATCGAGAGAAAGGTTACTCATCAACGTTGATCGTCAATCGTGACGCCATCAGGTACTTTGAAAGTAAATGTATCAGATTTAACGGATGGTTTTGCATTAAAGGCAGACAAGGTGAATTCACTTCGCTGGCCTTGTGCCTCATTGACCTCCAGACGCGTGATCTTGTTACCACTAAACACCATACGTAATGATTCAATCCGCTGATCTTTCTCTTTACTGGTAACTGTAAAAGCTTGTCCATCCTGATCGATCAGGTAGTGGCTCCAAACTTTATCATTCGTGCTCGATAACAACAAAAATGGTGTATTCACCACTGCTTTATCAAGACTCATGATCGTGACCTGCTCAACGAACGGATCATATAACCAAACAGCTTTTCCATCAGACACAATCAGGCTTTCATCTGGTGTTTTAGTTTCCCAACGGAAATGTTCTGGCCGCTGTAACACCATTTCACCACTGCCTTTCTGGAGCGGTTTACCCTGAGCGTCAAACACCTCTTGGTCAAAATGAGCACTGAACTGGCTAAGAGTCGCCAGTTTCTTTTTCAACGCAGCACTGTCATCCGCTAAAGCAGAAAAGCTCAGTGCTGACAAACATAAACCAACACCCGCAACGCACAACGTGGCTAATTTCTTCATATCAATCTCTCATTGATGGTGGCGCCAAAACTTCGCGTTGTCCATTACTGCCTGGCGGACTCACAATCCCTTGGGCCTCCATCTGTTCTATCAGACGGGCAGCGCGGTTATAACCAATCTTAAATCGTCTTTGTACGCTTGAAGTCGAACCACGACGGGAATCCACAACAAACAAACTGTACTGCTTCATCAAATAATGGATCTAAGTCTTCGTCCTGCGATGTCTGCTCTCCCGGTAATGCATTTTCTGCTGTTATTTCACCGTTTAGAATTTCGTCAATATAATTCGGTTCACCACGTAATTTCCAGTCATCAACAATACGGTGAACTTCATTATCACTGACAAATGCCCCATGAACACGAATTGGATTACTTTCTCCCGGAGGCATGTACAACATGTCCCCCATCCCCAACAAAGCTTCTGCACCTTGTTGGTCAAGAATGGTACGCGAGTCAATTTTCGACGATACCTGAAATGAAATACGGGTTGGAATGTTTGCCTTAATCAGACCGGTAATCACATCAACCGATGGACGCTGTGTTGCCAGAATTAAGTGAATC
>QKFI01000143.1 GCA_003251455.1 Tolumonas sp. | reverse complement strand
TTGGCCAAGTTACGAGGTTGGTCAACATCGGTCCCTTTGATTAATGCAATATGATAAGCCAATAATTGCGTTGGAACGGTGTAGTAGATTGGTGCAGTAATTTCATTAATGGTTGGCAGACTAATGATCTTCATTGTGTCATCCGATTCGAAGCCAGCCGACTCATCAGCAAACACATAAAGCAGGCCGCCACGCGCGCGAACTTCTTCAATATTGGATTTGAGTTTTTCCAACAGATCATTACTTGGAGCGATCACAACGACTGGCATATCTGAATCGATCAACGCTAATGGACCGTGTTTTAATTCACCGGCCGCATAAGCTTCAGCATGAATGTAAGAAATTTCTTTTAACTTCAGTGCTGCCTCTAGCGCAATTGGATAGTACTCACCACGACCTAAGAATAATGTATGGTTTTTATCGGCAAAATCACCGGCAAGCGCCTCGATTTGTTTGTCGAATGTCAGCACATTTTCAATTTGTTTTGGTAAGTCGTGCAGCGCTTCAACAATTGTTTTCTCTAACGCTTTATCTACTGTACCTTTTTGTTTACCAATCGCAGTTACCAACATCAACATTGCAGCTAACTGTGTCGTGAATGCTTTAGTTGAGGCCACCCCAATTTCAACACCAGCACGAGTCATAAACGCAATGTCAGACTCACGAACCAATGATGACCCTGCAACGTTACAGATGGTCATCACCGCCATATAGCCTTTTTCTTTAGCCAGACGAAGGGCTGCCAGCGTGTCTGCTGTTTCGCCTGATTGAGATAAAGTAATTAATAAGCTGTTTGGTCGGGTAACGAATTTGCGATAACGGAATTCTGATGCAATCTCTACATCACAGCTAACGCCACCAATCCCTTCAAACCAATAACGAGCAGCCATCCCGGAGTTATAAGAAGTACCACAAGCCACAATCTGAACATGTTCAACTTTTGAGAGGATGTCCGTTGCTTGCACACCAATGCTATCAATAATGACAGAATCTTTGCTTAAACGACCTTCCATCGTATTGGTCAGGGCAGTTGGTTGTTCAAAAATTTCTTTTTGCATGAAATGCCGATATTGGCCTTTATCTCCAGCATCGAGTTCAGCATTGGACTCAACTATTTCACGTTTAACTTGTTCGCCCCTGGCATCAAAAACATTCACTGCACGACGGGTGATTTCTGCAACATCACCTTCTTCGAGGTACATAAAACGACGCGTGACACTCAGGAGTGCTAATTGGTCAGATGCTAAGAAGTTCTCACCGACGCCAAACCCAATCACAATTGGGCTGCCAGAACGAGCGACCACCAGACGGGAAGGATCGTTACGATCAAGAACAACCGTGCCATAGGCTCCTTCTAATTGTTTCACGGTTTTTTGTACCGCTTCAATCAATGATGATGATGTTCTTTGCTCCCATTCTACTAAGTGAGCAATGACCTCTGTATCAGTCTGAGACTCGAAGGAATAGCCTCGCGATTGTAAAATCCCACGGAGAGATTCGTGGTTTTCAATAATTCCATTATGAACAACCGAGATATTACCTGACACGTGTGGATGCGCATTGATTTCAGACGGTTCGCCGTGAGTTGCCCAACGGGTATGAGCAATACCAGTACCACCGACTACTTTCGCTTTTTCGACAGCATCAGATAATTCCTGAACCTTCCCTAAACGACGAATACGGGTAAAGTTTTTTTCAGCATCAACAATCGCGACACCAGCAGAGTCGTAACCACGATATTCTAAACGACGTAAACCTTCGACTAAAATTTCAGCAACATCACGTTGCGCAACCGCGCCAACAATTCCACACATAATTAATTCTCCTGATCCGTCGGAGTCTTGGCACAAATCACCGTGACCCCATGTTGTTCGATCTGCCGTTTTAATTCATCAGTGATACCATCATCCGTTATCAGGGTATCCACCGCGCTCCACGGCAATTCTAAATTTGGTATTCGTCGACCGAACTTTTTCGAATCGACTAAAACGATCACTTCCCGAGCGACCTCCGCCATAACCCGAGACAGGCCGACCAGCTCATTAAAGGTTGTCGTGCCCCGCTCCGAATCAACACCATCCGCGCCGACAAACAATTGATCAAAGTCATAGGACCGTAATACCTGTTCTGCGACCTGCCCCTGAAAAGCTTCAGAATTCGGATCCCAAGTACCACCAGTCATTAACAAGGTAGGTTCGTTTTCCAATTCACGCAGTGCCTGTGCCACCATAAGTGAATTTGTCATCACGACCAGACCTCTTTTTGTCGCCAGCAGAGGAATCATCGCCCCTGTTGTACTGCCACTATCGATAATAATCCGGTTATGATCCCGGATGTGCCGAATCGCAGCCTGAGCAATAGCCAACTTACGCTTCGAAACTTTAGCTGGAATTTCTTCTGCCAGAATTTCGGATGGCAATGGAATCGCACCACCATAACGACGCAACAACACCCCACTACGCTCCAGCTCGGCTAGATCCTTACGAATAGTTACCTCTGAAGTTTCAAAGCGCTGAGATAAATCTTCGACACTCACTTCTCCCTGCTCATTTAGCAAGGAAATAATCGCACGCCGACGTTGTTGGGTGTTTCGCTTAATCATTATTAAGTTTCGATTCGAAATTTATTAATAAGTATAATCTTACAAAAAGAAAGTTCAAGCCGATGGCATGGTTTTCCCGTTGATACCGAAAGAGACATAAAAAAGCCCGCACATTGGCGGGCCTGATATTCGTTAGTTTTTTATTTCTTTTTCTTTACCGGACGTTGCCAGCCAGTAATGTGACGTTGCGGCACGCGGGTGATCACTAGCTCATCCTCACCCACATTTTTGGTAATCGTACAGCCAGCCCCCAAAGTTGCGCCCTTCGCAATTTCAACAGGCGCCACCAGCTGTGTATCGGAGCCAACAAAGACATCATCACCAATGATCGTTTTATGTTTATTTGCACCATCATAGTTACAGGTGATGGTACCAGCGCCAATATTCACATTTGAACCGATCTCACTATCACCCAAATAACTGAGATGCCCTGCTTTCGTACCAACGCCTAAAGTTGCATTCTTGATTTCAACAAAATTACCAACGTGCGCTTCTGCTGCCAGATGTGAACCAGGACGTAAACGAGCAAAAGGTCCAACCGTACAACCGATATCAAGGATCGAGTGTTCAATCACGGTATAGGGACTAATAATGCTGTCTGCTGCAATACGGCAGTTTTTCAATACGCAACCAGCACCGATTTGCACCCGATCCCCCAACTCAACATCACCTTCGACGATCACGTTACAATCGATAATCACATCTTCACCACAAGATAGTGAACCACGAATATCAAACCGCGCAGGATCTAATAAAGTGACACCAGCTTGCATTAATGTCTCAGCAGCTCTGAACTGATAAAAACGCTCGAGTTGTGCTAATTGAGAACGGTTATTTGCACCTTCAACTTCACGATGGTTTGCTGGTGAGGCAGTCTGAATTTCACAGTGATCCTGATACGCGGCAGCGATAATATCTGTCAGGTAATATTCACCTTGCGCATTATTATTTGTGAGGCCAGCAAGCCAGGTTTTAAGTTTGTTCGCTGGTGCAGCAATAACACCAGTATTTACTTCTTTGATGAATTTCTGCGCCTCATTTGCATCTTTTTGCTCAACGATACCCATCACCATCTCGTTTTCACGCAGAATACGGCCATATCCGGTTGGATCAGCTAATTCGACGGTCAATAAGGCCAGCCCATTTTCAGGTTGTTTATCTAAAAGATTCGTTAAGGTTTCAACAGAAATTAATGGCGTATCACCATATAAAACCAAAACTTTTGCATCATCAGGAATAGCTGGCATTGCCTGAGCGACTGCGTGCCCGGTACCAAGCTGCTCTGCCTGCAATACCCAACAAACCGTGTCGTCAATAATCCGCTGCTGCATCATTTCACCACCATGGCCGTAAACCAGATGGATTTTTTCTGCGCCCAATTGTTTCGATGTTTCGATGACATGGGACACCATCGGTTTTCCTGCAACTGGGTGCAGCACTTTCGGCAGTGATGAACGCATACGGGTACCTTTTCCCGCAGCAAGAATAACAACATGCAATGACATAACAGATCTCAACAATGGAAGATGACCTATTCTAGAAGAAAACAGGAAAAAGAGTGAAGTAATGCCTTAAGACATTGAAGAAAACGAGGCTAAACATCAATAAATGAATAGAGACTGTAATTTCTGTCAGTATACATATCTCTTATTGATTCAAATGGTTATTTGAAAAACGATAGCCAGATCGTGTATGGTAATACCACTGTCTAAAAGACAGACAAAAATATTAAAACGGGATAAAAAATAATGTCAAATTACGCACCTTTTCTTCTGGAAGAGTGGATAACTCGTATCCAGAATTGCCAATCTGCCCAAATGTTAGCCAATGTGCTCGCAGAGCTTGCTAAAGAAAACAACTTCGAGTTTTTCTGTCTTTGCCTGTCATTACGTAGAGGCCTGCAACAAACTGAGTTGATGCTTCTGACCCAAACACCGGATGAATGGCAGGATAAATACGCAGAAAACGCAACCATTCAGAATGACCCGCTTTTTAAGCGAGCCCAACGACAAACCAGTCCGATTTTGTGGCATAAATATAGTCAGGATAAAGAACTGCTAGAGTCGTTATCTTTTTGGCAGGAAACAGGTTTAGAACAGGGGATTGCATTTCCTCTTCATGGCCCGCATGGTTTCGGTGGGTATTTGTCGATGAGCCGTAGACAACAAAATACTCTAAATTTAAAACAATCCTTTCATTTGATGTGTCTGAGCCAATATATTCTTGATCAAGCCTTTCTAATTTTTTCTCCTGAAAAAACAGGCTTTTCCTGTCGGGAAAAGGAATGCTTATTCTGGGTCAGTGAAGGCAAGACTTCTTGGGAAATTGCGCAAATACTGGGGATCACAGAACGTACGGTCAACTTCCATTTAAATAATGCGATTCGCAAGAGTGGCTGCAAAAACCGTTATCAAACCGTGGCAAAAAGTATTATTACCGGCGAATTAGCGCATGCGATGAATCGAGTGAATGTCAGACATTGTGTACATCAACCATTATCACTAGCCGTCTAACCTTGAAGCCCGGTCTCTCCGGGCTTTCTCCCAGCAAAATCAAGATCCTTTATTGCATTTACTCGGTATTCGTTAAAAGATAGAACTCAACTCATCATCTATTTCGAATCAGACATGCCTTCTCCATCCAGATCCAGCAAATCGTCCTCGCTTTTCGGTGAATTAACTTTATCTGCTGATCCCGGATTAAATCTGGGTGATAACCGTATCCGTCTGCTGGAATTAATTGATGAACTAGGCTCATTATCGCAAGCAGCAAAAGCTGTCCCGATGTCTTATCGCGCAGCATGGGATGCACTGAATGAAATGAATAACCTCGCCAGTGAACCTTTAGTGATTCGAGTGACCGGAGGCAAGAATGGCGGTGGCACACAACTAACCCCTTATGGCAAACAAACCATTGCCTTATATCGAGCTATCCAATCTGAATATGATGATATGCTCCAACGTGTTCAACATCTTCTGACACAGTCGAATCAGCAACAGGCTGAATATCTGGATATCGATCAACTTCGCCACTTGCTCCGACGAATTTCCCTACGCAGTAGTGCTCGAAATCAAATTGTCGGCAAAGTGGTTGGCTTAAGAACTTCCGCAGTCGATTTCGAAGTCACACTGGATATTGGTAATGGATTAGAGCTGATTTCAGTGATTACACAGGAATCTGCACATACGCTGAATCTTTCGATCGGTCAGGAGCTCTATGCGCTTGTGAAATCATCCTCAGTGATGATTAATACTGATCGCTCTTTGAAATTATCCCCCCGGAATCAGATGTGGGGCGAAATCACCAGAATACAATCCGGTCAGGTGAACAGTGAGGTGACGCTGGCACTTCCAGGAAATAAAACAATTTGCGCCGTCATTACCTCACCAAGTGTTGACGCATTAAACTTAAAAGAAGGCATGCAAGTTTGTGCAGTTTTTGAGGCCTCTTCGGTTCTGCTCTGTAGTTTTTAATGAAATACAGACAAGTTTTATTGGCAAAATAAAATTCATGTAAATCTGCTCATCAATAGGGTTTTACAGACCTATGATATTCGGACTTGTTTACGTGAGGTGGGTTTGTGAAATTTTCGCTCAAGCATTGGATTTTTATCTGTGTGATTGTTGCTGCCGGACTCGCCGTTTTTTTATATCTGAATAAACCCTCGCCTGTTCAATATATTACTTCACCCGTACGATATGACGACATCAAGCAAACTGTAGTAGCCACTGGGACACTGAATGCAATCCAGCAGGTCAGCGTTGGTTCTCAGGTTTCGGGGCAGATGAAATCTCTGAAAGTAAAATTGGGCGATCATGTTGAAAAAGGTCAACTTGTTGCCGAAATTGATCCTGTTTTAAATCAAAATACCCTGAAACAAGCACAAGCAAATCTCGACAGTGCCAAAGCACAGAAAAAAGCGAAAGAAGCACTGCTTACTCAATATCGTCTTGCTTATCAGCGCCAACAAAGAATGTGGTCACATGACGCAACCTCAAAAGCAGATCTTGAAGAGGCGGCTGCGTCACTTGCAACGACCGAAGCCGAAATTCATCAACTCGATGCAGAAATTATCTCTGCACAAGTATCTGTTGAAACAGCAAAAGCCAATCTGAGCTACACACAGATCACTTCCCCTATTTCAGGTAACGTGATTTCTATTGTGACCCAAGAAGGACAAACCGTTCAGGCGGCACAATCCATTCCGACCATTATCAAGGTTGCCAATCTCGATACCATGACTGTGAAAGCTGAAATTTCAGAGGCAGATGTCATCCATGTGGCGACAGGAATGCCGGTTTATTTCACAGTATTAGGGGAACCCAACAAACAATATCACGCAACATTGCGAGCCATTGAACCCGCTTCGACAGATGAAAGCAGCGATGATAGTAGTTCATCCAGCAGTTCATCGAGTTCTTCGTCAAGCTCTAGCTCAAGTGCTATTTATTACAATGGATTATTTGATGTTGCCAATCCTGATCATCGGTTGCGCGTGTCGATGACTGCACAGGTCACAATCATTACGGCGCAAGCACAACATGTGCTGACCATTCCTGTTTCTGCAATTGATACGTTTGATAATCGTTATTTTGTCCGGGTTCTGAACAAAAATCAGCCGGAAAAACGAGAAATCAAAATCGGTTTAAAAGATAGTCTGCACGCTCAAATCATTGATGGTTTGAAAGAAAATGAAGTCGTCGTTATCGGAGATAATGCCGGTATTTCCTCGGAGAATACTGGTGGCCGGATGATGCCACCACCACCGGGGATGTAAATGACTACGGCCAATCCACTTTTATCGTTACACGATGTTTGTCGCTATTTTCAAAATGGTGATGAACGACTGCCTGTATTACAGAACGTAAATCTGAATATTTACGCCGGTGAGATGGTTGCGATCATTGGGGCATCCGGTTCCGGTAAGTCTACCTTAATGAATATTCTCGGTTGCCTGGATAAAGTCAGCTCTGGCGAATATCGGGTGAACGAGCAACTGACATCCTCACTGAGTAATGACCAACTCGCTGATTTACGCCGAGATTATTTCGGTTTTATCTTTCAGCGGTATCATCTGTTGTCCCACCTGAAAGCTGAAAGTAATGTCGAAATTCCAGCAATTTATGCAGGCAAACAAAAGCATTCTCGACTCACTCGAGCACGAAACATCTTGGATCAATTAGGGCTCGCGGACAAACATCAGAACAATCCATCTCAACTATCAGGCGGACAACAACAGCGCGTCAGTATTGCCCGAGCGTTGATGAATGGTGGCGATGTGATTCTTGCAGATGAACCTACCGGAGCTTTGGATTCACAAAGTGGCAAAGAAGTGATGCAGATTTTAAGAAAATTGCATCAGGCAGGACATACCATTGTCATTGTCACACATGATCCAGCCATCGCGGCACATGCAGAACGCGTCATTGAAATCAGTGACGGACGAATTCTTGCAGATCGAAAGCAAAACCCGATTCAACTTGATATTCATTCAGATCGATCTTCCCCGATTGGGAATATGATGGATCCGACTGTTTCCGGTTGGCTTGCAAAACAGCTAAGCCGTTTCACCGAAGCATTCAAAATGGCCTGGCTTTCGATGTTGACACATCGTATGCGCACCCTATTAACCATGCTAGGTATTATCATCGGTATCACCGCTGTGGTCAGTGTGGTGGCCGTCGGTCAAGGTGCACGCAATAAGGTGATTAGCGACATTAGCCAGATGGGAACGAATACGATAGATATATACCCTGGTAAAGACTGGGGCGATCGTCACGCAAGTGCTATTCAAACCCTCACACCGCGAGATCTGCCACTTTTACGCGGACAGGTCTATACCGATAGTGTTACACCGAGTGTTAGTACCACGGCGATACTTCGTTTTGAAAATCAGACCTTGCAAGCATCAGTGTCTGGTGTCGCCAGCCAGTATTTCCAAGTGAAAGATCTGAAGATGCAATTTGGGTCTGTTTTTTCTGATGAAGCAGTGAAACAGCTGCAAACAGTTGTTGTGATTGACCATAACACGCAGAGTAAATTATTCGGTAGTGATGAAAATCCTGTTGGAAAAACAATCTTACTGAATAATGTTCCATGTCGGATCATTGGTGTTGCCGCAGAAAAGAAGAGTTCATTTGATTCGCAGAATCTGAATGTCTGGGTGCCATACACTTCTGCAATGTACCGAATGATGGGACAGCACTATTTCAGTAGCATTTCGGTTCGAATCAAAGATGGCATCGCAACCAATATCGCCGAACAGCAAATTATCAAAATCCTCTCGCTGGCTCATAACCAAAAAGATTTCTTTACACGGAACAGTGACAGCATTTTACAAACCATTGAGAAAACAACAGCCACACTGACATTACTGATCTCATCCATTGCAGTCATTTCATTGATTGTTGGTGGAATTGGCGTCATGAATATTATGTTGGTGTCCGTCACTGAGCGCACGCGTGAAATCGGGATACGCATGGCCGTAGGTGCCCGCCAATCGGATATTCTTCAACAGTTTTTAATTGAAGCTGTCATGGTGTGTTTGCTAGGAGGATTATTAGGGATTGGTCTTTCTTTTGCTGTCAGTAGCAGTATGCAAATGACTTTCTCTGTATGGTCGCTTGTTGCGGCATTTGTCTGTTCTTCTTTAATTGGCGTGATTTTTGGTTTTCTGCCAGCCCGGAATGCAGCAAGGCTTGATCCAATAGAGGCACTGGCTCGTGAATAAGACGTATTCGTTTTTGTTTGTATTACTATTTTCTGGTTGTTCCTCTGTACCGATACCACCAAGCAAAGATCTCACACCAGAAACACCCTCGACATGGCGCCAAACCACGCTGACTGGAAAAACGGTTTTAGTCCAACAACACTGGTGGCATGATTTTCATGATTCAATCCTGAATCACTTAATTGAGTCTGTTCTAAAGAAAAATAATGACCTAGCGATTGCAACCTTAAAGGTTCACCAGGCACTTTATGTTGCAGGACTGACCAATACCAACCAAACACCAGATGTAAGCACGTCAATTAGTGCCGTCCGTCAACGCAGTTGGGATCAGAGCAATGGCAGTGAAAGTTCTAATGCTGCGATGAGATATGCTTATTCCTCGATTTATAGTAGCACTTTGTCTTTGACGTATGATGTTGATTTATGGGGTGCTTTACGCGATCAACGGCTCGCCAGTAGATTAGAAGCAGTTGCAACCGAAGAAGATCGGGCAGCCACTGCATTATCCCTGATTGGAACTACAGCCGAACTCTACTGGAAAGGGATTTATTTAAATCAATTAGTCAGAATAAATCGGGCAAGTCTGGCGTATTCAGAAAAATCACTGGCGATTGCCGCAGCAAAATATAAAGCAGGTCATGGTGATAAATTAGACGTATTACAGGAAGAACAGAATGTTGCTTCACAGAAAGCAGCTATGGAATCACTTTATCAACAGCAGGAAGCCAATCAATATTCTCTGGCAATTTTATTAGATCAACCGCCTGAAATGCCGATTTCTTTGCCCAAACAATTTGATACGCATCCTTTACCGGATATTCCAGCAGGGATCCCTGCAGATGTCTTAGCGCGCCGTCCGGATGTCAAAGCGGCAGAACTGCGGCTGAGAGAGCGATTCGCGTCACTCAAAGCAACAGAGAAAAGTTTTTATCCAACGTTTAGTCTGACGGGGGCATTGAGTACAAGTAGTACAGCATTGAAACATGTATTAAGCGACCCAACTGAAAGTATTGGCGCAGGAATCGCGCTTCCCTTTCTTGAATGGAATACGAGAAACTTTAGTATCAAGCAAGAGCAAACTATCTACGAACAGGCTGTTCGAACCTTCCGCCAAACGTTTTATAGCGCTTTATCAGATGTAGAAACAAACCTATCTGCCCGCCAGCATTATATTAAAGAGGGCGAGCTATATCAGATTGTGCTTGATAAAGCGATAAAAGCTGAAACAATATACGAAACGCGTTACAACGCAGGCGATGTTGAAATGCTGAATTGGCTTGAACAACAAGAAAGCCGACGTGAAGCAGAGAAAGCCGTGCTGGAAAATCGCTTGAACCAATTAACCGCTCAACTGGCTCTTTACCAAGCATTTGGTGGGGATCCGATACCACAAAGTTAACTTTTTTATCCCGTGTAAACTGGCACATGCGTGCCAACTTCGCTGGTGTAGATTCTACACCAGCATTTTTTATCTGAGACAATCAAATCGCGAACCACTACCTGCGGCAACAGACTGGAATACCCTCTGATTACGCGAGTTTTTTCAGATGTTTTTCAGCAATATCTTTCACTTTACCAACACGGCGACGATATTTTTCTTCAGTATTGCCCAGATATTCTGTGGTCATCCAGGTTTTTACGATTTCCATCGCAATCGCACCACCTATGATTTTACCACCGATACACAGAACGTTTGTATCAGAGTGAGAGCGCGCCAGATTTGCGCAGAAAGGATCCTGACAGACGGCAGCAAATACGCCATAAATTTTATTCGCAATCATCGCACTGCCGTAGCCAACACCATCGACAAAAATACCGCGGTCAGCTTTACCTTCACCAACCGCTAAAGCAGCAGGATAAACGGTATCAGGCAAATCACAGGCTTCTTCGCTATGCGCGCCAAAGTCCAGAACTTCATGGCCCTGACTTTCTAAATACGCTTTAATTTCTTCTTTTAAGCTAAACCCGGCATGGTCACTGGCCATTGCTATTTTCATGCTTTTCTCCATATCCTGATATCTGACTGACTCGTCGTAGCGACGACGAGTACCGTTTAAACTGTTTCCGATCTGACTTTTAAGCGACGGGGGATCACTTCGATTCCCGGTGTGTATTGATGTTTTTCAGTCGCTGAAAGCGCCAATTCAAGAGCTTTTTCAGCGATAAGCACAAATTGCTGTGGCAAGGCATTGACCTTGGCTGGCAGAAAATCCAGCAGCTGGTTATCACCATAGGTTGCAAGACGAATGTTTTGCATCATTTCCGGATGGGCTTTCAAGGTATCCAGTACGCCTTCCATCAACACATATGAAGTCGTCAGCAAAGCTTCTGGCATCATGCCTTTTTCAAACCATTCTGCGCTGATTCTGGCACCTTCCGCCCGACTAAAATGTTCGCCATAAGCTATCAACGGTGCCTGATTCAATGAAATATCACGTAATGCGGCAAGAAAGCCTCGTTCACGTTCTTTTGAAATACCGATTTCCGGCACCGCACCAATCAATCCGATCGATTTCGGTAGTGTTGGATTTAACAACGAAGTCGTCAGCTTAATTGCGCCATCTAAATCTTCGCTAATCACAGAAGCAAATTTTTCATCATCCAGCGCACGGTC
>QKFI01000009.1 GCA_003251455.1 Tolumonas sp. | reverse complement strand
GCTGAAAACCCATTTGCCGACATTCCATCGCCTTACCCGCAATTAAGTGAAGAGACCGTATTGGCTGCAAATCCAGATATCATTTTTGCCACCCATCATGGTAGTAACTTACAACATTGGGAAAATTGGCCTCAAATCAACGCAGTAAAATATCATCATATCTATATGCTTGAGGCAGATTGGCTACATCGACTCGGTCCGCGGATTCTTCTGGGTATTCAGCAGATGTGCAAATTTACCGATCAGATACGGGCATCAGAAAAAATGGATGCTTCCCCCATTGAGCAGAAGTAGCAGACTCTTTACAATCGCAGCCCTCAACTCAAAGTGAGTGCAAAGGAACATGCAAACTACGTTTATAGATAATTTGATTTATTTCACCGACCTTCTCGGCACCATTGCTTTTGCCTTTTCAGGTGTACTGGTAGCAGGTCGTTTACGCATGGATGTAATCGGTGTTTTAGTCCTTGCAGCCGTAACAGCTATTGGCGGCGGAACTATACGAGACCTGCTAATTGGCGCAACCCCGGTCTTCTGGATTAAAGACTCTCATTACTTATTGATCATTGCATTAACGGCAATTGTCGGCATGGGCGTTGCGCGCGTTTATACCAAAATGCCTTGGTACATTTTGCCAATCCTTGATGCGATTGGTTTAGCGATTTTCATTGTTATTGGTGCGCAGAAAGCACTGTCTTACGGTACGAATGGTGTCATCGCAGTCATCATGGGTTGCATCACTGGTGTTGCTGGAGGCGTGATTCGTGACGTACTCGCAAGTGAAATACCAATGGTTTTAAGAAAAGAAGTGTATGTCACAGCAGGTATCTTGAGCGGTTCAATCTACGTTTTTTTACTAGACTTTGGCACAGGCCATATTGCTGCCATGTTCGTCAGTATGCTCAGTCTGTTGCTTGTGCGTATTCCGGCAATCTTCCTGCATCTTTCGTTACCAGCATTTAATCTGAATAAAGACGAACACCAATAATTAGAAATACCCGACGCTGTGTTGGGTATTCACTATCAATCAAATAAAAAAGCCTGTCATTATGACAGGCTTTTTTATTTGGTGGAGCTACGCGGGATCGAACCGCGGACCTCTTGCATGCCATGCAAGCGCTCTCCCAGCTGAGCTATAACCCCGAAATCTGATTTTGTCTGCTTTGAGCAGAATTTGGTGGAGCTACGCGGGATCGAACCGCGGACCTCTTGCATGCCATGCAAGCGCTCTCCCAGCTGAGCTATAACCCCACAATGCTGGATGCCTTTACGTATAAAGGCGTGTCGCATAATAGTTTTTGAGATATTTCCTGTCAATAGATGGCCAACTAATCTCATGATAAGTGACTAACAATCACTCAATACGACAATTACTTTCCGTATATCAGCTAAAAAAATGGCCTCTAAAAAGAGGCCATTGACTTACCGTATTAAATTCAGGCATGTAACGCGCGATCACCACGCGCAATTCCGCACACGCCGCTTCGGACAACTTCAACGATGTCAGAAAGCTGTGCCAGTGTGTGCAAAAATGCATCGAGCTTATCGCTACTACCGACCAGTTGAACGGTATACAGTTCAGGTGTCACATCGACAATCTGACCGCGATAAATTTCAGCCATACGCATCACTTCATCACGTGTCGCACCAGCGCAACGAACTTTCACGAGCATGACTTCACGTTCAATGTGGGTGCCTTCTGTAATATCAGACACTTTCAGAACATCCACCAGCTTGTGCAATTGTTTAGTGATCTGCTCAATTACATGCTCATCGCCCGTTGTCACGATGGTCATACGTGACAATGTAGGATCTTCCGTTGGTGCCACTGTCAGTGATTCAATGTTGTAGGCACGTTGCGAGAACAAACCAACGACACGACTCAGAGCACCGGCTTCGTTTTCCAGCAGGACAGAAATAATATGTCTCATTAGGTACGCTCCGTTTTGCTCAGGAACATGTCATTCATTCCACCGAACTTGATTTGCATCGGGTACACATGTTCTTCAGGATCAACTGCAATATCCATAAACACCAGGCGATCTGGGGTTGAAAAACATTGCTCTAAGGCAGATTCGAGTTGATCAGGGTGATCAACGCGGATACCAATATTTCTGCCAGCTTCACAAAATCAGGCAAAGAATCCATATAGGAATGGCTTTGACGACCACCATAGAACATTTTCTGCCACTGTTTCACCATCCCCAGAGAACGGTTATTCAGCGTAATGATCTTCACAGGAATACCGTACTGCAGGCAGGTCGACAATTCCTGAATGTTCATCTGGATTGAGCCGTCACCCGTCACACAGCAAACGACCTGATCCGGGCAAGCCAGTTTGGCACCCATTGCTGCAGGGAAACCAAAACCCATGGTGCCTAAACCACCTGAGTTGATCCACTGCCGCGGACGATTGAACGGATAATACAAAGCAGTAAACATCTGATGCTGGCCCACGTCAGAGACGACGATCGCTTTACCATTTGTCACTTTATGTAGTGCTTCAATCACTTGCTGTGGTTTGATGATGGCAGGATCTTTCTGATAACTCAGGCAGCGACGCGCGCGCCAGCCATCAATTTGTTCCCACCAATCAGCCAGACCATCGTTGTCTGTATCCAGCTCCATTTCAGCGATGGCATCAAGCAACTGATCCAAAACGGTATCAACTGCCCCAACGATTGGGATATCCACCTGTACGGTTTTAGAAATCGATGTTGGATCAATATCAATATGGATAATTTTGGCATCCGGACAGAACTTGGAGACGTTGTTCGTCACACGGTCATCAAAACGTGCACCTAATGCCAGAATCAGATCTGAATGATGCATCGTATTGTTTGCTTCGTAAGTCCCGTGCATCCCCAGCATCCCGAGGAACTGGTGATGTGAACATGGGAAAGCACCTAACCCCATCAACGTCGATGTCACCGGCAAGCTGAATAATTCAGCCATCCGCATCAGCTGTTCATGCGCATCAGCTGCAATTGCACCACCACCGATATACATCACCGGACGACGCGCTTCAGCCAGCAATTTTGCGGCACGTTTGATTTGGCCTTTGTGACCTGATTTCGTTGGGTTATATGAACGCATGGACACCGATTCTGGGTATTCATACGGTACTTTCAGCGCAGGGTTCTGAACGTCTTTCGGCAAATCAACAACTACAGGACCCGGACGCCCTGTCGAGGCAATATAAAATGCCTTTTTAATCGCCATCGGAATATCCGCGGCTTCTTTACACAGGAAACTATGTTTCACGACTGGACGAGAAATACCGATCATATCGGTTTCCTGGAATGCATCATTCCCGATCAAGCTGGTTGGAACCTGACCCGATAAAACGACCAGTGGCACTGAATCCATGTAAGCTGTGGCAATCCCTGTAATGCAGTTGGTTGCACCAGGACCTGAAGTGACTAAAACAGTACCGACTTTACCGGTTGCTCGGGCATAACCATCCGCCATATGAACCGCTGCCTGTTCATGACGGACGAGCACATGCTCAATCTTACTGTTTTCAAATAGGGCATCATAGATATCGAGCACAGACCCACCAGGATAACCAAAAATATGCTCAATCCCTTCGTCTTCCAGCGCTCGCACTACCATTTCCGCGCCTGATAACATCTCCATGCTAAGCCCTCCAAGGCTCTCTCGATTACTAGAAGTTCGCTCTCGCATATCATCTGAAGATGACAAAATGCCACGCTGTTGATCCATCACAGACTAGTCACTCGGTCTTTTCCATCATCTCACGCTACGACCCGCTTGATGTGTATTCAGAACCTATTCGGGTGGAAGATCGTCCGCTTGCCGCAAAAGGGGCTCTATCCTAACGATTCTTGATGGCGGAGCCAACTATCATCAGAAATCTGGATAATAAGAATATACTCAGAAGCGAGTCTATTCGGGAAGGATAACAGATAAAAACGCGTACTGGCTCATGCTTTTATGACAAAACAGGTAGTGTCGTTAGGCACTACCGATAAAACATCAGGCTTCAGTGCTAATCATACCTCCCTGACGTGGCGGTGAATTATCAGATAAAAAACTGGAGAAACTCTCTAAAAAGTCAGGAAGCGATGCTGAAATGTCGCCTCCTAAACTTGATACCATCGCAGAGAATTTAGATACCTACAGACGGATCAATTCAGATAGCATCATGCCATGGCCCAATCCTAATTCATGAATTTGTTCCATCACGGGTTCAGGGAAAATCGTTTGTCGCCATAAATGGGAAGAAATCTCTGAAACATGTTCTTTCTGACCATTGACCAGCCATCGAGCCAGGGCTTTCGCTACGTTCGGATAAACAACTCTTCCCGGAGATGCAGAACCAAGCCAGGATTCCACCTTTACCGCATTCAGGTTTTCCATAACCATCGCCAAACCTAACATTTCAAGTGTTAACGCATTAGAGCCTTGTTCATACTGACCATGTAATGGTTTAAGTAATATGCGCTTCCCAAGTGTCAGTGCTTCCGAAGCCAGTTCAAATCCTGCATTACAAATCACTCCTTCTGAACGTTGTAAGGCATCAATGAAATCGCGTCGTCCCTGAGGCATAAAAGTTAGGTTTTGCCGTTCTGTTCTTTGTGAAAATTCGGGATGAAAACAGATGAACTGATATGTTTTAAAACGGGAAAGCAGTTCAAAAACATCGCTCGGTGCCTCAAATGGTAAATAGACCAAAATATGCTGCGAGGATTTGAGTGATGTTAACGATTCAATGATAGGCGGAAGAATTGGATAACCAAAATGATGCCAATGTAACCCGACAGCAGAATTCACCGGCGCAAAATGTTTCATGGTCATCCGTGCAACAGGATTCGCTTTCGCCTGTGGGATCTCAAATTGAAATGAAGCTTGATGACTGATCCCTAATGTTTCACGTTTTTTCTGTCTGGCTGCCCAAGCTGTGACTGGTTCAAAATCACTGATAATGACATCGTAATCATCCAGAGGTAACGCCTGAATATCTTTAATGAGTTGACGTGGCTTATTATTTTTTACTGTGCTCCACAGATCGACTTTACCTTTTTTAGTTGAAAAACTCAGTCCGGAGAATGCCTGATAATCGCCAAAAATATCCATGTCAAAATAGGCATCTGGTTCGCGGCCACTAAAAATATAATCAACTTCAGCCCCTTCATATTTCAGTGCTTCAGCCATTAATCGTCCACGAGAAATATGCCCATTCCCAGTGCCTTGAATACCATACAGAATTTTCATTGTTATCACCTTAGAACAGGACAAAACTGGCAGCCAGACAACCTAATGCGGCACCAGCCAATAAATCGGTTAAATAGTGAACCCCCAGTAGCAAGCGGGAAGCACTAATGCATCCCGCCCAGATAAAAGAAGTCCAAAACATGAATGGATAAAATGCAGACATCATTTCTGCCATCAAAAATGCGGCAGCTGTATGGCCTGACGGTAAGCTGTAACGATCGGATGGGGTGATAAAGCTTGGTAAATTCTGTGGTCGCTCTCTTTTGAAAAAGTTCTTCAGAAAAAGATATAGCGGTAGTTCAATTGCAAAAGCTTTCAGTGTTTCGGTGAGAAATAACTCACCACGAAAACCATCGCACATGAACAGAACGGAGCCAATCAACAGATAAAACGGACCATCACCGGTTTTAGAAATCCAGCGGCTGATTTTTGCCTGATAGAGGTTGTAACTATGCACCAGACAAAATTGAGAAGTTCTTTGATCCCATTTTTGGATAAATTGCATTGTGATTCCCATCTGGACATCGACTAATCCAGACTAAAAACAATCAATGACAATTCGTTGAAGGGGAAATAACAGATTGATGACACTCACAGGCAGGGGAAACCTACCTGTGAATGGAGTTTTACTTACTTAGCAGAAACGACAGCAGGTGCAGGGAAACGCCAGGCCAGGCTGACAAGCACTGCAGCAATGGTTGGAATTAACCAAGCGAGGCCTAAATCGAAAAGAGGCAGGAAGTTAAACTGGCTTAAATCAATTCCAGCTGTTTTCAAGCCATCAAAAATCCCGACCAAGCGATAAGCAAAAGCCGGATTTTTGAACCACCGCTCCAGGTAAGTAACAATCACAAGCGCAACTGCAACCGGATAAATTGCAACCAATACCGGAATTGAGATTGTGAGTAACTGGGTCAAGCCAACATTTGCAATGATCATACTGACAACAGCAATCACCACCGCACATTGTTTATAGCTAAAACGTGGCCAGCGAGAGTGGAAGAAGTCTGCACATGCAGATGTCAAACCAACCGATGTTGTCAGGCAAGCCAGACCAACAATCGCAGCCAGAATGATCATCCCCATTGGACCAAACAACTGAGCAACATAAGCAGTTACCAGCTCACCACCGTTCTGTGGATTCGCGACAACGCCACCAGATGTATAACCCAGTTGGAACAGCGCGATATACACAAGCGCCAAGCCAGTTGCAGCAATCACGCTCGCAATTGCTAAATAACGAGTTTGTTGTTTTGCAGACTCAACACCACGCGCTTT
>QKFI01000027.1 GCA_003251455.1 Tolumonas sp. | reverse complement strand
GCAATCCCTCGAAGCAACACCATTACTGACATTAGGGCTCCGTTTAGGCGAAGGCACTGGCGCTGCACTCGCACTCCCATTGATGCGCTCTGCTGCTGAGTTCTTCAATCACATGGCGAGTTTTGAAAGCGCAGGGGTTACACTCTGATGCCTCGGGTAAAAAAGCAGATAGTCTGTTTTTTATTGGCTGTCGGATTTTTTACCCGCATCCCTATTCCTGCAAGTACGCCCTACAGTATTGAACTGCTTCATAGACTCTGTTCAGATCTACCTATGAATTTATCTGCACTCCGTTCATGCGGCGATAGCCGCTTAACTGGAGCCTCATGACGCTCAGTTGCGCCGGAGGAACGTGATAGCAAGATTCGTTTCACTTCTTTATGCGGTGTGAATCGCTTTATCTCAGGATCGGATGCTCTTGCTTTCACGTTTCGTGCAGCATTATGATCGGCTTGAAGCACATCCCCGTTGAGTCGGTAAAATCGATCTGCAACTCGTTTGCCTTCCAGCAATCCGGTCACTGAATCGATTTGCGATGTATAAGCACAATTCACAAGCTGATGTATTACGTTTCTTTGTTCACTAACCTCACTCAACGACTTTGCCAGTAAGCCTTTTGCCCACATGCTCATCTTTCGGTTGTAGGCTTTCCACTGGACTTTGCTGGCAATCGGTGACATTAAATCCTCGGAATAAATCATGGCCGCTTTATCAGCAAGCTGATGAACACCTTTGTAAACCAGTGTTCGCAGTTTAGCTTGAGTTCGCTGCTTTCTGGATTCGAGTTTGATGCAGCCTAAGTTGTTTTTCTTGATGCGGTCGGCTTTGGCTATATTGCCGTTTTCTCGGTGCTTCTTTTCTAGTGCATGAAGTTTATTGCGCTGACGACCTGTGCGATAAACCTGCTCAGAATATTCAGTCATCACACGGCCAAAGCCAGCGCCATAAGACTGACCATCTGAATCAACCAATGCTTCGGTGTAGCCTTTATCCACGCCAATCTCTGCGGTGCCGCAGGCGCGGCCAGCTTGTTTCTCAAAGCCGTAATGGATTGAAATGGTTTGGTCGGCATTAAGGATTAACCGCAAGTTGCGACCTTTGAGTTGCACGTTTTTGCCGTTACTTCGCGTGACCAGCTTTAAGTCGTCACCGTATTTTCCGGCAATGCGAACTGAAATAACCAATTGACCGTCAACAATTATTGCTGAATGTTTATCAGCGCGGACGATGAATTGGTTATTGCAATGGCTAACGCCATGTCGAAAGTGTTTACGCATCTGTCGATGCAAAAATGGAACTGAAAGCCACTCATCTTTCCTGAGTGCGGTAAATAAATGCTTTCGTTCGATGTCATCAGAGGTACACTTGAAGATGGATTTTTTCACCTTGTCACAAGCGGCGGCTTTATAGGTCAGAATGTCATTAATGATGTCTTTGGTCGTTTCAGCTCGGATGGTGCCGTCAATTGGGAGTGATGAATACCACCCAGCAGCAGTGATGTGTTTACGGATATCGGAATTGCTTTTGCCAACAGTCCCTAACGCCCCGAATCGCCGCCAGCAATCGGCACGGATAAATCCGGCGACCCGACAAATCGCTTTGATTTGCGGCAAAGCGTCAGACGTTGCAATCAGGGTGCGGGTGACAATCAAGAGACAATATCCTTGGAAGATTTAATGTTTGGATGGTCAGATTTTATTTCTTTGCTATATTTTCTTAGTCCATATAGGCGACAACTGAAGGTATGAACAATGGACATTAAATCTTCAACCATTTCCTGATCTGGAGATAAAGACTCTTGGTTTACTACGGTGATCTCGCAGTTATTTTCTTTGGCAATATGCTCAATCAAATCGAAACCGAACCGCACCAATCTATCTTTGTGGGCGATGATCAAATGAGTTATTTCACCACGCTGAATACGATCCAGAATAGAGAGAAAATGTTTTCTTTTGAAATTCATTCCTCCGCCAATTTCCTGCACCCATTCATCGACTGCAACACCAGCATTCAAACAAAAGGTTTCCATTGCCCGAACCTGTGATTGCAGGTCATCTTTCTGTCCATGACTACTCACGCGACAATAAACGAGCGTGTATTGGCTTGGCAGTGGTGCTGATAACCCGAAAACCATTTTCACATCCGAATCATCAAAGTAACGATGACCTGAAGGATGACGTTTTGAGGTTATCTTACCTTCGGCTTCCCATCGACGAACAGTGCTAATGGAACGACCGATCTTCTGGGCAAATTCACTAATCTTATATGTACTCATAATAAGTAATTATAGAGAGATATGAGCAGATATCAAGGATAAGTACTTAGCTCTGGGTGTGTCCACAACACCCTGATCAGCTTTGAGGTGGATTTTCACCCACTCATCACCGATTTCTTTGCGTAAGATGTTCGCGGAACCATTTACATCAGCATGAATGGTTTTACCTGATGCTGCTTTATATAAGCCTCGAT
>QKFI01000125.1 GCA_003251455.1 Tolumonas sp. | reverse complement strand
TGTACTTCCGCAAAACTGATTTTCAGAATGATGACAAAGGGGATAAGAAAAAACAGCACCATCCACAAATAAGGGATAGCAATCACGAAATGGCGTCCTTTCGGCAGCCAGCTCAGTAATGCTGAATTTTTCATACTAGCCAAACTCATATAGTCAATACCACACAGGAATCAGGTTCCCAGCACAGATACACTTGATCGTCCCAAGTCGGTAAACCAGTACGGAAACGATTCACATTCGGTAAGGTTGCGGTCACCACTTTTCCATTCTCCAATCTGACGTGATAGATAGAAATGTCACCCATATAGGCAATATTTTCTACAATGCCACGCTCATAGTTGGTGTGATCGGATGGAATATCCTGACGGAAATGAATTTTTTCTGGTCTGAGAGCGACCATCAATGGCACCCCTTCAGCCATTGATGCGCCATGGTTCACCTGAATAGGATGGGTCAAAGCGTCAGATTCAATAATCATGTAGTCTGGGCCGTCTTCAACCAGTGTGCCTTCGAAAATATTTACAGAACCGATAAATTCAGCACTTAAACGACAATTCGGGTGTTCATAAATCTCTTCTGGACTACCGATTTGGATAAACTCCCCGCGGTCCATGATCGCAATACGACCCGCCATGGTCATGGCTTCTTCCTGATCGTGCGTGACCATGACACAGGTCACACCAACACTTTCGATGATCCCTACGAGCTCTAACTGCATTTTTTCACGCAGTTTTTTATCCAATGCGCCCATCGGCTCATCAAGTAATAATAATTTAGGGCGTTTTGCCAGTGAGCGAGCTAACGCAACACGTTGACGCTGACCACCAGAGAGCTGATGCGGTTTACGTTTTGCAAACTGCTGCATGTGTACCAGTTCGAGCATTTTGGCAACACGTTCTTCAATTTCAGCTTTCGGTAAGCGATCCTGTTTCAATCCAAATGCGATATTCTGTTCCACGGTCATGTGAGGAAATAAGGCATAAGACTGAAACATCATATTGATTGGACGCTTATAAGGCGGCATGTCTGCCAGATCCTGCCCATCCAGAATAATCTGCCCTTTGGTTAATGTTTCAAAACCAGCGAGCATGCGTAATAACGTAGATTTACCACAACCAGAAGCACCCAAAAGTGCAAAAATTTCACCTTTATTGATCGTTAGGCTTACGTTATCAACTGCCGGAATGCCATCAAACAACTTACTGACATTACGGATTTCCAGTAGTGGTCGAGCAGATTGCTCGGTTGATTCTAAGGCAGGTTTATCGACCACAGCCATGTTCCTTTTTTCTCCCAGAAACAATCGAGGGGGCGTCGATGCGCCCCCTGCATATTATATGATAGAACTAATTATTTACCCGTTCTGACCTTCGTCCATTCACGAGTAATTTCACGGTTGATTTTCGCTGGTAATACCTTCAGAGCAAACAATTTTGCAGTCATTTCTTCTGTCGGATAAATGTTTGGATTATTACGCAACGCTTCGTCAACCATTGGCAGCGATGCTTTATTGGCACTTGCATACGATACATAATTAGAAATGCTTGCCATGACTTCCGGACGCATCAGGTAGTTCATGAACGCATGCGCATTTTCTGGATGTTTTGCATCGGCAGGAATTGCCAGCATATCGTAGAACAACAATGCGCCTTCTTTTGGAATCACATAATCAACAGTCACACCAGCTTTTGCCTCTTCAGCACGAGCTGCTGCCTGCATCACGTCACCAGACCAGCCAATCGCCACACAAATATCGCCATTCGCTAAGTCATTGATATATTGTGAAGAATGGAAGTAAGTGATGTATGGGCGTAAAGTTGATAACAGCTTACCAGCTTCTTTGTAATCAGCCGGATTTGTGCTGTTTGGATCTTTACCCATATAGTGCAACACGGTTGCCATGATTTCTGTTGGTGCATTCAGGAAAGAAACACCACATTTTTTCAACTTCGACAGGTTTTCTGGTTTCAGCACGGCATCCCAACTATCCATTTTGAAATCAGAACCCAAGACTTCAGCAACTTTTTTAGGGTTAAAACCAATACCGGTAGTACCACCTAAGTAAGGAATTGAATGCGCGTTATCCGGATCTTTATCCGCCAACACTTTCATGATCTTGGCGTCCATGTTTTTCAGATTTGGCAGTTTTGATTTATCCAGAGTCTGGAACACGCCAGCTTGGATCTGACGGGCCAGGAAATCAGAACTTGGTACGACGATATCAAACCCTGTATTGCCAGCTAACAACTTTGCTTCGAGTACTTCGTTACTGTCAAATACGTCATAAACAACTTTAATGCCTGTTTCTTTTTCAAAATTTGCAACTGTATCTTCAGCGATATAATCGCTCCAGTTGTAAACATGCAGAACTTTTTCTTCCTGAGCAAATGCTGAACCCATGGTCAGTGCGGTTGCCAGAGAAGCAGCTACTAATCCTTTAATATATGACATCAAGCGTCTCCTGAATCTTAGG
>QKFI01000444.1 GCA_003251455.1 Tolumonas sp. | reverse complement strand
GCACCACGTACGCCGCTGGAATCGCCATGAACTGCTTTGCGGATCGGCGTTTCACATTCGCGACCAAACACATATTCCTTTAATAGTTTAGGAACATTGTCATAGAGTCGTTCGACGTTGCTCATGCCGCCACCCAGAACAATCACATCCGGATCGATCAAGTTGACGACATGTGCCAGTGCTTTTGCCAGACGGCGTTCATAATCTTCAATCGCTTTGATTGCATCAGCATCGCCTTGCTCAACCAGTTGCATGATCTCTGTACCTTTGCGTTCGATGCCGGTATTGAATTGATAAGTGGTTGCGAAGCCAGTGCCGGAGACGAAGGTTTCGATGCAGCCTTTTTTGCCGCAGTAACAAGGCGTTGCATTCTGATACGCCCACTCTTCCTCATCGATCCAAGGTAATGGGTTGTGACCGAACTCACCGGCGATGCCATTTCCACCCGCATGAACCTGACCCTGAATAGCGATACCAGAACCACAGCCTGTCCCGATGATGACGGCAAAGACGACTTTGGCGCCTTCACCAGCACCGTCGGTTGCCTCTGAAACAGCAAGACAGTTGGCGTCATTGGCGATCCGAACCGGGCGTTCGAGCAGTGCTTCCAAATCCTTATCAAGCGGTTGTCCATTCAGCCAGACGGAGTTGGCATTTTTCACGTTGCCGGTAAACGGAGAGATGGTACCGGGAATACCGAGACCAACCGAGCCTTTCTGGCCAGTGGCGGCCTCGGCGTCTAACACCAACCCCTGAATAGCGCTGATGGTCTGCTGATAATCATGACGCGGAGTTGGGACCCGCTTACGAAATAATTCCTGACCGTCATTGGCTAATGCGATCACTTCGATTTTGGTTCCACCCAGGTCAATTCCAATGCGCACGGTTTGATTCCTCATAATTGTGATGTTTTCTTTATTTGCCTGTGGATGCTGAACAACATCAGCACTCGATAAGCTCACAGTTCACGGTTTCAAATCTGGTTTCAGCTGTTTGTTTGTTTAAAATCATGGTCTGTTTTTGTTCTGCACGGGTCCATAACAATGAAAAACAAGATCCTGGTCGTCGACGATGATATGGCCATTTGTGAACTGCTGACGGATGTGCTGAGTGAACACGTTTTTGAAGTCAGAAGTTGCCAGCTGGCGCAGTCTGCGCTGGAAACCTTGCAGCAGGAGCCGGATATTGCGCTGGTGCTGCTGGATCTCATGTTACCGGACATGAGCGGCTTATTATTGTTACAACAAATTCGCATGCAGTTCCCTGATCTCCCCGTCATTATGCTGACCGGCCTGTCGACCGAAGCAGATATGGTGGTTGGTCTGGAAATGGGCGCAGACGATTACATCGCGAAACCCTTTGTTCCCCGGATTATGGTCGCGCGCGTCAAAGCGGTGTTGCGTCGCGCGCCGGTGAGTGAAACTCGACCCCGCCGAGTTGTGGCTCCGGTGAGTGGTCCGGGCTACCGCTTTGATGGTTGGATGCTCAACACGCATACCGGCCGGTTGCATACTCCGGAGGGTGACGACATTGAGCTGACGCAGGGCGAATATTCGTTGTTGAGCGTGTTGTTGAAAAATTCCCGTAAAGTGCTCAGTCGAGAACAGCTGCTGGAGTTGACGCACAGTGACGCGCTTGACGTGTTTGACCGCACGATTGACGTGCTGATCATGCGCTTGCGGCGCAAGATTGAACCCAACCCGAAACAGCCGGAGTACATCCGGACGATTCGAGGCGCGGGTTACGTGATGTCGCGCGAAGTCACTGTGGTTCATAAAGCCTGAGTCTCCACCATTTGCGACTGGATAAAAGCCTGTAATTCTGTCAGTGGTGCTGCGCCATCAATCGCGTTTGCACTGCGCAGATTAAAGCGTGCACAGGCGTTTCCCAGTTGCAGCGTTTCCGATAAAGTCCAGTTCTGGTGAAGGCCGTACAGAACGCCGGCACAGAACGCATCACCCGCGCCGACAGTACCAGCTATCTGGGACGGATCGAGCCAGAAAGAGGGCTGATAGCAGCTTCCTCCCTGTGTGTTTTCTGCCCAGGCACCTTCGGGGCAATGGATCACAACGGTGTCGTTCACGCCCTGGCTGAGTAGCTGTTTGGCAGCGTGTGGCAGCAAGATGGTGTCCAGTTCGCCCGTTTCTGTCCGAAGTTTCAGCCCGGTCAGGGTTTCTGCTTCCAGCTCATTGATGATCAGATAATCCACATAGGGCAGGGTTGGTGTGACGACGCGGCGACAACGATCCGGTTCGTTGACGGAAACCAGATCCAGCGAGGTACGATAACCTTTCATCTGTAATTGATGGAACAGGCGAGCTGCGACAACCTGAAACTCTGCATCAACTGCTTCCAGTTGCGGTAACAACAGCAGATAAGCCAGATGAATGATTTTATGGGGGGTATCCAGTCTGGCCAGAAAGCCTGCATCTAATGTTGCGTTACACCCTTCAGCATGAAAGAAGGTTCGTTG
>QKFI01000365.1 GCA_003251455.1 Tolumonas sp. | reverse complement strand
CTATCTGCCGCTGGCTTTTGAAATTACCGTGAAAATCAAAGGAGAACGGCAATGAAGAGCGATACTTACCACTTATCTGGTGACCTTTACCTTGAACCGTTTGTGAACGGTGTTTCAACGGGCATCATTGGCCCCATCGATGTGGACTCATGCCAGGTCAAGCCAGATGCAGATAAAATTTCTGTAACGTCCAAACGTCGCGGTAAATACGGCAACCCTCGTGAAAACTATTTCACGCAGAAACCTGCTGTTATCACGATCAAAACGACAGAAATCCCACCTGTCATGCTGGCTGCAGCATTTATGGCGGATGCGGTTGCAATCAACCAGGGTAGTGGTGCGCTGGCTGATGTTAATATCACACTGCCTGCGTATCCAAAGTGGGTTGATTTAGGTAAAACCAATATCGCCAGCACCGGCTTGACCGTTACTAAAGATGCGGCTGCACTGACGCTCAACACTGACTTTGAAATCAATTATGCGCTGGGCATGATCCGCGCGGCAGCGAATGGGTCAGTCAAAGATGGTGGTGCCGTTGTGGTTAGTGCAACCTATAACGCGGTTACTGGTACTCGCATGAATGGTAACGTCTCGCCAGATGTGAAAGCGCGTATCCTGTTAGATGGTGAAAGCCTGATTGATGGTTCAGCGATGATCCTGAAAGTGCCTCGCGCTGCACTGTCGCCAAAAGATGCGGTTGATTTCATGTCGGACAAGCCGATTGAAATTACACTCGAAGGTGAATGCATCATTCTTGACGGCGAAACAGCTCCGTATTATGTTGATCAACCTGAAGTCGCAGCATGATGTGATTCCAGTTTATCCCGTTTAAAATCGTTTCAGCCTCGCATCAAGCGGGGCTTTTTTATGTGCTATCAGCCATAAACCCAACCCTGTTTAAACACTCTTTAAATTGGTGGTAAACCCCGTTTAACGAGTTGTTTATGAGCGCCCAGGATTTAAAACTAGCCCTTGAGATCGCAGCCAAGACCACTGGCCGCGAAGACATTTCTGCATTAGCCAATGAGATTGAAACGATTGGTCCGGTCTCTAATGAAGTTGAAAAGGAGACGCAGGCGCTTGCAACCAAAATGCAAGAGCTGGCGAACCAGCGCGACTTAATCAACCAGTTTAACCAGACGAAAGAGTCTCTGACTCAGTTAGAGCTGGCAACCATTCTATCGAGAGATAAGTTAGAGCAACATAGAAAATCTCAATCATCCTCGACTACAGACGCGGCGACATTCGCAGAACGGGAGCGCCTGCTCGCGGGTGAAGTTAAACAACTCGAACGACAGTTAATTAGTCAGGCAGCGACTTACACCAAATTATCTGTTTCCTTAAAAGAGTCTGGTGTCGATACGAGTCGCCTGACTTCTGAGCAAAGCAGACTTCAAAGAGAATTAACCCAGACCACTAACCGTGTTTCAAAACTAGCCAGTGATTTTGGACTCGCTGGAAATAAATCAGTTAGTTTCGGAACGCAGGTAGGCAGCCTGACAGGTCGGATCACAGCGCTGATAGGCACGTATCTGGGCGTGCAAACGCTGAAAGACCAGCTCATTTCCATGTTCAGCAGTGGTGACCAGGCAGAAAGATTGTCTGTTCAGCTAAAAGCGGTCATGGGCTCTATTTCTGGTGGTGAGCAGGCGACAAGCTGGATACAAAACTTTGCGAAAAACACTCCATTACAACTGGATGAAGTCACCCAGGTATTTGTTCGACTGAAAGCATTTGGCCTCGATCCAATGGATGGCTCGATGCAGGGAGTGGTTGACCAGGCATATAAACTCGGTGGCGGTTTCGAAGAGGTTCAGGGTGTTTCTCTTGCATTGGGTCAGGCTTGGGCAAAACAAAAACTGCAAGGGGAGGAAATCTTGCAGTTGATCGAGCGCGGGGTCCCAGTTTGGGAAATGCTCGAAAAGGTCACAGGAAAGAATACTCAAGAGCTGCAAAAGCTTTCTGAAGCCGGTCAGTTAGGCCGTGATGTGATCCGTGGTTTAATGAATGAAATGGCTCAGGAGTCAGCCGGGGCAGCAGCTGAGAATATGAGCCTATTATCAGGGTTGATCTCCAATGCCAGGGATAATCTTGAAACTTTCTATCGAATGGTTGCCAGTAATGGGTCGTTAGATTGGTTAAAACAGCAGCTGAGCAATTTGAATGCTGAGTTTAATCGGTTAATGGAGGATGGCACGCTCAAGCAGTGGGCACAGGACATCTCTGACGGGATCATTACTGCCGGTGAAGCAATCAAGCAATTCTTTACCACGCTATCTGACTGGAAAAGCCAAATCATCACCGTTGGACAGGCATGACAGACATTGCAGTTTGCTGCCAGTTGGAAAAACGTCAGTGCCTCCATTGCAACATCATCCCCAGCGATTGCCGCACTGAGCAACCCGATTGTAGCGGTCGGTGTTGCATTGGCCGGTGCGACTAAACTGGCGTTAGATTTAGCCAAAGCAACTTTTGATCTGACTGAAGGTCAGGATATTAAGAATCGAAACGCTGAACGTGAACGGGAATTTAATCAGCAGTTGATCCAACAAGGCCAGCAACTGATGGCGCAGAACGGCCAGTATGCAGATCTGCAATATCAGTCTGCAGACGCAATTGCGGCAATGAGTGATGCTGATCGGGAACGATACAAGCAAGCGCTGGAAGGAAATAAAAACTATATCGCTGGGCAGCTGAATGTGAATGCTGCTTTAGAGCGAACAGGTAATTTATCGGATGAGCAAAAGCAGCAAACCCAAGCAAATACAGCTGCAATGCGCCAGGCATTTGCCGATCTAGCTGCTGGTGAAAAGCAACACCTAGCATTAGCGAGCAAGTCACTCAATGACTACGTCAACGATATTCAGAAAGCTAAATCAGAGGCTGAAGGGTTAGCCAATTCTTCGTTGGGTAACGTATTCAAATCTGCTGGTTTGGACTTTGAACAAATTTCTGGGCGGGTAGGGACAACCGTTCAAACGTTCGTCAATGGCTTACAGCAGATGGAACAAGCAACCAGTATCACTGGTCCTGCTATTTCTGCATATCTGACAAAGGCGTTTGATAGCGCAAAGAACCAGTCTGAAATTGATGCCTTGATCGGGAAGATGGACAACCTGCATTCCCAGGGGAAATTAGTCGGTGATGATTATATTGCGGCATTAGGAGCAGCCGCTGATAAGACCGGTGAGCTTGCAAAGACCAATTCAGCCTATACAGAACAACAAATCAATTTATTAAAACAGCAGCGAGATGCTGCGCAGCTGGCATATAACACAACCGGCCTTGATAAGTACCAAACCAAAGTTGGGCAGCTGAACCAACAGATTGATCGCTTGGTGAACGCCCAGAAGAAAAACACCACAGCAGCCAGTGACACGGAAAAAGCATATAGCGACTTAGGAATGCAGAGTGCTGCTCATCTGCAGGAGCTTGCTGATAAAGCAGAAGCCGCTTACAGCAAAATATCAACCTCCGGAGATGCATCGCTTTCTCAGCAACAAGAAGCGTTCCTGAAATATGCAGAAGCATCAGTCACCGCAGCCGAAGCATCAGGGTCTTTACCGCCAGCACTCTTAGATAGTCAGGCTGCTGCATTGGGTTTAACTGAACAACTGGATGCGTTAAAAACCCGTATTAGTACAGTCGGTGGTGAGTCACTCATTACTGCAAATGCTTTGAAATCGATGGGAGCTGCTGCTGATTCTGCTTCTTCAGGAGTCAGTAAGGCAGGTGGTGCTGTCGGCTCAATGAAGTCCGGCCATGATGATTTAAACAACTCCATAAGCAGTTCGGAGAAAGCGCTGAAAGAGTTTGGTGATGCGACAGACTCCTGGGATGGCTGGAATAGTTATATCGATAAGCAACATGCAGCTGCAGGCGCAGTTAAAACCTACAGCATGATGGTGCCAGCGATAAAAGCTGTGTCATATGACGCAGCCAAAGCCACCGATTACATGAGCATGTCGATGAATGACTTGCAAAAAGAAGTGCGTCAGAACGCTGCA
>QKFI01000170.1 GCA_003251455.1 Tolumonas sp. | reverse complement strand
CTGGCTATAACGCCTTGATGGCTGGTCTTGCCAAAATAGCATTATTGCCGAAAGGAAAAATGAGCATCGAAGCTGGGGGAAACTTCCTTTTAACCAGTGCAGATGCTCCTTTATTGACGCAACAAGGTGATGAGTGGATACCGGAACTGGAACACAAACTTCGTTCGTTTATCCGAGCATTGCCAAATGTTGTCGAGATTAAGCCTGACCAAGACATGGATCATTTGCTCAATCAACGTTATCGCATTCAATTGTCTCAGTTTACTGCTGATCAGGTAGTGTCATTACCGCAGGGATTACGGCATGTACGTATTCCTGACGAACGTGGTGGCAGTCAGGTTGCACCATTGGTGGCAGAAGCCATGCTGCATGAAGCCCGGTTATTGGGTGTACCGATTGATGTGGCTATTTTCAATGCGGGAGGCGCTCGTATTTCGCTGCCGCCTGGACCGGTCAGTGCAGCTGAACTTGCGGGGCGGTTGTTACCATTTGCCAGTACGATTGCGCACTTTGATATTCGTGGTCACCAATTGCGGCAAGCGCTGGAGGGGGCGATTGTCAATGCGCTGGAATTAGGCGGCAGTGGTAGTTTTCCTTATCTGGCCAACCTGCGTTTTCACTATGACGACCTGTTACCGCGTGGTAAACGAGTCAAAGAACTTCTGATCAAAAATGAGCAAGGGGAGTGGCTCTATTTTGATGACTCCCGGGATTACCGGTTGATCACGACTAGCTATACGGCGATGGGGAAGGAAGGTTATGACGCTTTATTGAATGAGCGCTCTGAACCTGCGTTACTTGGGCCGATTATCTCTGATGTCTTTATTAATTACGCACGGGCGAAAGGTGTGTTAATGCCGCCAAATGAGTCACTTTTTGATTTAAGTTTGCAGTCCGCAGCGCTGTAAACTGAGAAAATGTGAAAAAACCATACAAATAAGCTGACCACTGCGTTAAAAAACTATTTATTAGCAACAGCTCTGGTATCCTAATAAGTTAACCAAGATGACATCCCCTTAACAGGTTAAGTTATATGAGCAAGAAGTTTTATGTATCGTGGGAAAACCTGCATCGTGAAGCACGTCGTTTAGCACGTCGTCAGATGCCGGCAAGCCAATGGAACGGCATTTTAGCGGTAAGTCGTGGTGGGTTAGTACCTGCAGCCATCATGGCGCGTGAATTAGGTATCCGTTTTGTTGATACCATTTGCATTTCCAGCTACGAACATGATCATCAGGGCGATTTAAACGTTCTGAAACGTATCGATGGGGATGGTGAAGGTTTCCTGATCGTTGACGATCTGGTGGATAGCGGTAACACAGCACGTGTTCTGAAAAAACTTTATCCAAAAGCAAAACTGATCACGGTGTTCGCGAAACCAAAAGGTGAAGCGCTGGTTGATGACTTCGAAGTCTCTATTCCTCAGGACACTTGGATCGAACAACCTTGGGATATGGTGCAGTGCTTTGCGCCTCCAATTTGTGAAGAAGACGAATAATTTGAAAAGGCTTCCTATGGAGGCCTTTTTTTATGCCTGTAAACAATGTTTTAATGAAAAAAATCCATTTATCAGGAGTGGATATGTCTGCACCATCTGATAAAAATCTCAGTGAAACACTGTTTAACAAAATCAAACCTTTTAAGGTCAATGAAACCTCAACGATTTCATTTTCTGCACCAATAGAGGTTTGTGAACCACAAGAACAAGTTCTGATCGACGGACTCTGTACCCCCTCATGGTTCCGGATACTACGTAGAGCGTTCTGGATCTGGCAAGGTGCGGATGCGATTGAGATGGAATCTATTTTTGCCCGTATCGCCAGAAGCAATAATGTTCGTACCGATCCGAGACTATTGGATACGGTTCAAGGCTTTATTCCGGGTAACTGGAATTATGAATGGTGCCAGCTCGCGGGCCAATATGTAAAAAAGGCAAAAGAGGCTGAAGAAACCGGGCAAAAACGACTTGCCCGAAAAGCCTGGTTTCATGCTGCACGTTACTACTCTCTTGCCAGTTATCCACATCTGAAAGGTGATGAACTTGCTGACCAGGCGCAGGTTCAGGCAAATATCGCTTATCGGGAAGGGGGAAAACATCTTGCTATTCCATTGAAGGAACTGAAAGTGCCTTTCCGTGGCAAAGAAATTAAAGGATATCTGCACTTACCGCACGATGATCATCCGGTCCCGCTTGTGATGGTGACAGGATCGATTGATGCGCTGCAACTCGACTTTATTCGATTGTTCACGAAAGTGCTGGCACCACTCGGTGTTGGCATGTTGTCACTGGATCTGCCCGGCTGTGGTTATTCAAGCCATTGGCCGTTGGTACAGGATACCAGCCGTTTACATCAAGCTGTGCTGCATTATCTGAAAGATGTTCCCTGGATTGATGATCAGCGTATCGGGATGATTGGATTCCGTTTGGGTGGAAACGTTGCTGTCCGGTTAGCGTTTTTAGAGCCGCTTCGTTTAAAGGCTGTTGTTTGTGTTGGTCCTGGCATGCA
>QKFI01000359.1 GCA_003251455.1 Tolumonas sp. | reverse complement strand
AAACTTTAACCCGCTAGTGGCTAAGGCTGCAGATATCACCTTGGTGGATGCAGATATGTTTGTGGACATTAATGAATTGGCGCTCGACAGCATTGTGACGCCAGGTGCGTTTGTCGACAAAATTCTATGGAAAAAGGAGCTGGCTTATGAACGAGCGTGAACGAATTGCGAAAAATGCCGCCCAGTATTTTCGTCCCGGCGATGTGGTTAATCTCGGGATCGGTATCCCGAGTCTCTGCGGTGACTATGCCCCAGAAGGCGTGATGATTCATACAGAAAATGGCTTGGTAGGCATTGGGGCTCTGACCGAAGGTGTCATGGCGGTCGAAGGTTTTTCTAATGCAACAGCAATGCGTTTTATCCCCGTACCGGGCGCCAGTGCCTTTGATAGTGCTGACTCTTTTGGTTTGGTGCGTTCCGGTAAGTTGGCTGCCTGCGTTCTTGGGGCACTGCAAGTTGCGGAAAATGGTGATCTCGCTAACTGGGCTCAGCCAGGACGTGTCTTCGGGATGGGGGGCGCGATGGATCTGGTGAATGGTGCCAAGAAAGTCATTGTTGCGATGGAGTTAACCGCTCGAAACGGGAAAGCGAAAGTGGTGAATAGCTGTACATTTCCGCTAACGGGCACCAAGTGTGTCGACCATATCGTGACAGAGCAATGCATCATTGATGTCACCCCTGAAGGACTGAAACTCGTGGCGTTACTTGAGGGCTTAACCGCAGAGGATATTCAACGCCAGGTTGAACCGAAGCTGATCACAAGCGGCCACATAAGAACCATGGAAATCTAATTTATGTCCATCCGCGGATAGTGAGCGGTGCTTTATCTCGACAAACGCTATCCGCCCTTCATAAGAGGGTAATACGATGAGCAATACCATTAGTAGGGCAACATCGACATCAAGTACCGAGGCAAAAACAACGAAGACAGGATTCGGACCTCGTGGTTGGACGGTGATCATTGTTCAAGCAATTCTTTTCTGGCTGGGTGCGGGTGCGGTTACTCACGGGCTCAATGTCACACTCCCTGCGTTGTCACAGACTTATCAATTGGATTACAACACCTTGCTTGCGCTTGCAACGCCAGCATCTTGGGCTTCGATACCTGCAGGCCCGATCAGTGCCTGGCTGTGTGAAAAGAAAGGACCCAAATTCACGGTCATCCTCTGCTTGATTGGCTGTGCAATCTGTTATGGGTTGATCGGACATTTTGGATCTTTCGTGGGCTTCACACTGCTATTTTCCGGCGTTTGCTTTTTTGGAACTGGCTTTGCCTATGTCGGCGGAACGGCGATCGTCACTAGTTGGTTTGTCAAAAAGTCAGGGCTTGCTCTCGGTTGGTGTACAGTCGGTCAAACGTTCTCGAGTGCCTTTTATGTTCCTGTCTTAGCAGGCTGTTTTGCCATGTTTGGCGTGATGAATGGATTTTTTGGCATCGCATCCATGATGTTGTTGATGGCGGTGTTTATCAGTCTTTTTATTCGCAACAGACCGGAAGAATACGGTTTAACGGTGGACAATGAACCGATTGAACACACGAATAAAGAAGAGTCTGAGACAAAAGCAAACGCAGAACCTGTTTTGCAACTCTCATTGAAGCAACTACTCACGATGAAAGATGTCTGGCTCATGGGGATTGCCTCTGGCGCTATCTATATCATGTTAGTTGGTGTCGTCAGCCAGATTGTTCCTCGCCTGATCCAATCTGGTTATTCACTCAATGATGCCATCTTTTATATGTCTGCATCGGCACTATTTGGAACATTCGGTGCTTATGGTTGGGGCTGGCTTAACCAAAGATTGGGCGTGAAACGCGCCATCATGGTCTACACCGTTTGGTGGATGGTCGCAATTGTCTTTAATATCTTTGCGGACAACGTAGTTGCGTTGGTCATCTCCATGTTGATGATTGGCTTTAGTATGCCAGGCGCGACCAATTTAAGTACTGCGCTCATCGCGTCTAAATTTCCACGTCAATACTACATTCGCGCCATCGGCATCATTCATCCCATCCAATCCATTATCCGGTGCTGTGCATTTTCAATTTTAGCCTTTGGCTTGGCATACCTTGGTGGTTACACCGGGGCATACACCTTATTCGTCGCGATTGGTGCAATCACACTCGTATTGATTTGGATGATCGATACGACGCCAGTCACCGAGCGTATCACGCGTCCTGAGGTAGAAGATGCCGTCATTCAATCTCATTAATCCGAGCGATTAATCCCACGGGATAAAGGGATGTCCCTTTATCCCTGACTCAAACAGTCAACCGTATTTCATGTCAACCGTGTGAGGTGTCAACAGACGCTTTGGTTTCGTGCACCTCGAATTCAGGAGATTAGTATGACAAGCATGGTCATCGTCAGTGCCGTTAGAACGGCGATCGGTAAATTTGGTGGTAGTTTAAAAGATATGCCAGCGGTAGCGCTTGGTGCGCATGTTATCAAACACGCGATTGAACGAGCAGGGCTCAGTCACGATGTCATTGATGATGTTTTTCTTGG
>QKFI01000099.1 GCA_003251455.1 Tolumonas sp. | reverse complement strand
ATTCATTACTGCGACCTGTTCTTCTTGTGATTTCCGGTAACTAGACAGTTGCGATTCAGTTGTGGATTGGAACATTGCATTTGCTGCGGAAAGCATAGATACGGCAAACAGCGCCGCATTGGCTGCACCTGCTTCCCCAATTGCAAAGGTTGCGACTGGAATTCCTTTTGGCATTTGAACAATCGACAGAAGTGAATCCATCCCTTTCAGATGTTTCGAGGCAACAGGAACACCTAAAACTGGTACAGTCGTTTTTGCTGCCAGCATTCCCGGTAAATGTGCTGCGCCACCCGCGCCGGCAATAATTGCGGATAAGCCACGATGACGGGCGGTTGATGCATACTCGAATAATTTGTCTGGCGTTCGGTGAGCTGATACCACCTGCACTTCATAAGGGATCTCGAACTGATCCAAAACAGCTGCTGCTGCTTGCATGGTTGGCCAGTCAGATTTTGAACCCATTACGATTCCAATTACAGGTGTTTGGATGTTTTGCGTCATAAGTACTCCAGTATCAGACTTCATCTCTTAAAACAGACAAATTGCTGCACACAACAAAGAAACGGGTATTAGCATGGTTGCTATATGCATCCCAATCATGCTGAAAATGGCGCAATATTAGACGGGTTTTCACTTCGTAAAAATCAGATTATTATTGATTCATATTCGATAAAAACTGATAAGGTTCAGGATGCTTAATTTTAAGCAACTCTATTACTTCTGGTATGTCGCAAGAAACGGCAGTATTGCCAGAACTGCAGAACAATTGCATCTGACACCTCAGACGATTAGCGGACAGCTTGCCGAATTTGAACGTAATTTGGGCGTAGAGCTTTTCAGACGAACCGCACGAAAATTTGAACTCACGCCAGCAGGTGAGCAAACATTACTGCATGCAGAAGAAATGTTTCGTATTGGGGAACAGCTCGAGTTCTTTCTGAAATATGGCGGAGATTTATCAGAACAGCCTTTTCGTGTGGGAATTACCGATGCAGTCCCTCGTTCGCTGACATATCAATTGCTCGCGCCTGTGATGCGTTTGCCAACGCCGATCCGTTTAATCTGTCATGAAGATAAATTGGATAATTTATTTGCTGAGTTGGCAATTCAAAAACTGGACCTGGTGATTGCTGACCAACCGTTACCGGCTGGAATGGGGGTTCGGGGATATAACCATGAGTTGGGCAGAAGCGGGGTCTCATTTTGTGCTTCACCTGACTTGGTAAGTAAGTTTCAGACTGGTTTCCCGGCATCGCTCAAACAAGCGCCAATGTTATTACCGGGAGAAAAATCCGCGATGCAGGTTCTGCTGGAACGTTGGTTTACTAAAGAGGGTATTCAACCGAAAGTAATCGGCAAATTTGATGACAGTGCGTTAATGAAAGCGTTTGGTAAAGCTGGTGCAGGAATATTCCCGGTACCCAGTGTTATGACTGAAGAAATTTTGACGCAATATAATACGCCTGTACTTGGTTCAATACCGGACTCAGTTGTCCGGTATTATGCGATCACTGTAGAACGTCGAATTACACATCCTGCAGTGTTAGCTGTAACCCAAGCGGCAAAACAAGTTTTAGCGACCGAGCAATAAAAAACAGCGGGATATACCCGCTGTCGATTTTATTCATCTACTGAAAGTAACGGCCAACCGCCTAATGCCTTCCAGCGATTCACAATGTGACAAAATAATTCAGCCGTCCGCTCTGTATCATAGAGGGCAGAGTGTGCTTCATTATTATCAAATGGGATCTGAGCGGCTTGACATGCTTTTGCCAGCACGGTTTGTCCGAGAGCCAAACCGGCTAACGTCGTCGTGTCAAACGTTACAAACGGATGAAAAGGATTCCGTTTTAAACCTGCGCGCTCAGCTGCAGCCATCAGAAAACCATGATCAAAGGTTGCATTGTGGGCGACCACGATTGCTCGGTTGCAGTCGTGCTCTTTCATCCCTTTCCGGATAACTTTGAATATCTCATGAAGTGCATCATATTCACTGACCGCACCACGTAATGGATTAAATGGGTCGATACCATTGAATTCAATCGCCGCTTTTTCAATATTGGCACCTTCGAAAGGTTCAACATGAAAGTGAGAGGTTTGATCAAGGGTTAGCCAACCATCATCATCCATTCGCAGGGTTGTGGCAGCAATTTCTAATAAAGCGTCCGTTTTCGCATTAAACCCTGCTGTTTCAACATCAATCACAACAGGATAATAACCACGAAAGCGTTCTTTTAAGCACATAAGCAGATACCAAATCGGAAAATAAAAATATTAAGGCTCAATAATGTCTTGTTTGCTCATCAAACCCATTTTTTCGAATAAGCCAAATAACAGGCTTACGAAAATGGATAAGTGCCATCCCTTTCAGTGACACAGTACCCAGTTCGATGTGGGCACCAGACAGACCAACAACCAGAACAATAGAAGTCAGGATCAGGTTTTTAGGTTTGCTGTAGTCAACTTTAGATTCAACCAGCATACGAATACCGGACGCGGCAATCACACCAAACAGTAACAGAGATACACCACCCATGACCGCAGTTGGAATGCTCGCAATCAGTGCGGTGAATTTACCCATAAATGCCATCACAACAGAAATGACGGCTGCTCCGCCAATTACCCAAACACTGTAAACACGTGTGATTGCCAGAACACCAATGTTTTCACCATAAGTGGTTGTTGGTACTGAACCAAAGAAACCAGACAGGGTGGTAGAAATACCGTCACCCATCAATGAACGATGTAAACCAGGATCTTTTTTCAGATCTTTACCGATGATTTTTTCTGTCACGATAAAGTGACCAATGTGTTCGGCGATAACGACAAAAGCTGCTGGCAGAATCGTGATGATTGCACCGATATCAAATGCAGGTTTGTAGAATGTTGGCATTGAGAAGACGGAAGCAGCAGCGATGTTGTTGAAATTTACAACACCTAAAGCCAGTGCCAACAGATAACCAGCGATGATTGCGATCAGGATTGGGATAACACCTAAGAAACCGCGGAATAA
>QKFI01000083.1 GCA_003251455.1 Tolumonas sp. | reverse complement strand
TAATACCGTAAATTTCGCGGCTGTTCCCGGAGGCATTTCAGCAATCACATCCATCGCATCCCGTACGTTATTGATCGGTTTGTCATTAATCTTGATGAGAACGTCACCACGCTGTAAGCCTGCTTTCGCTGCTGGGCCATCGCTATCCAGATTTTCAATCATTAACCCTTGTGACACATTGTTCTGTAGTTTTGCTGTTAAAGAATCAATTTGCACACTGGAAATACCAACGTATCCCCGTTTGACACGTCCGTATGCAATTAACTGATCCATGATGCGTTTTGCCAGTTTGTAAGGAATCGCAAAACTGATCCCATATCCTTCCTGCGATGATCCCAGATGGTAAGCACCGGCATTAATGCCAACTAATTCACCACGGGTATTCACCAGTGCTCCACCAGAGTTACCTGAGTTGATGGCTGCATCTGTCTGAAGTAGATCTTGTCGACCATTACTGTCAGGACCCATGGTGCTAAGCCCGATACGCCCGGTAGCGCTAATGATCCCTTGAGTGATGGTTTGTCCTACATTATAGGGATTTCCGATTGCGAGCACGACATCGCCGACTAATGGTGATAAAAGCGGATCTTGTGGGATTTCAGGCAAATTTTCTGCAGAAATAGACAATACGGCTAAGTCGGTAGGAACATCGACGCCAACCAGCTCTGCAGTCAGAATACGTCCGTCCTGCAGGGCAACAATGATTTGATCTGCGCCGGAAATAACATGGAAATTAGTTAGCACATATCCTTTTTTGCTCATGATCACACCGGAGCCGAGGCTTTCCGGTAACAATTCATTTGTATTGTTTAATGATGAATGCTGAAAACTTCGGGTATAGATGTTTACAACGGCTGGACCTGCCTGACTTGCGGCATATGCATAACTGGCTGGTGCCGAATTATTCGTATTTTGTCCGTTAAAATTCATGACGCCCAAAAAGGAAAGAAGACTTATCAGGCCTGCCAGAACCAGACCTAGCAAAACAGCTTTGCTGATATATTTTAGGGCTGATAAGGCCATAGATTCCTCAGGAACTGATAAAGGGAAAGATCAGAAGAAGAAGAATAGCATAAATTTCATAGAGATGACCTGCCGGACGGTGCCGGCAGGTGTGAGATTTAACGCAGAACGAGATATAAAGACATCTCACCACGACGAATATTAAGGGCGAGGAGGCCATTCTTATTCTTCATCGCTGCCCGCAGTTCTTTTAGGTTAGATATAGGCGTGCGGTTGACACCAACAATCACGTCACCTTCCTGAAGCCCTGCTTGCGCAGCTGGTGATTTTTCATCTAGTTTCTTGATGACAACGCCCTGAACATCTGAACCCGGTTCAGTGTCTGTAAATGTTGCGCCTTCAAGTGCCGGATGCAGGATGTTGGCTTTGGTTTCGGTCATGTCAGCCTGTTTCAGTGTCACATCCACAGTCATATCTTTACCATCACGAATCAAACCAAGTGTGATTTTCTTGCCTGCGCCCATCGTTGCAATGTTCGCTCTCAGTTCACCAAATGAACGGATATCTTTACCATTAAGTTTGGTGATGATATCACCTGCTTTGATACCGGCTTCTGATGCAGCGGAACCAGGCATCACTTGGTTCACAAAAGCGCCTTGTTGCTTGTTATAACCAAACGCTTTTGCTAAATCGGCAGTTAGTTCACCGCCCATGATCCCCAATACGCCACGACGAACTTCACCATATTTCACGATCTGATCTGTTAGATCGTGAATCATGTTGGATGGAATGGCGAAGCCGATACCGATATTTCCACCATTCGGTCCCAGAATTGCAGTATTTATCCCGATCAGTTCGCCTTTCAGATTCACTAATGCGCCACCGGAGTTTCCGGAGTTGATAGCAGCGTCGGTTTGGATAAAGTTTTCGATATTTTCAATATTCAGACCACTACGGCCCAGTGCACTGATAATACCGGATGTAACTGTCTGGCCGAGACCAAACGGGTTTCCGATAGCCATCGCGAAATCACCGACGCGAAGGCTATCTGAGTTCGCCATTTTGATAGCGGTTAGGCCATCAGCTTTAATTTGCAATAATGCGATATCTGATTGTTGATCCTCGCCAATCTTCTTCGCAGTCAGTTCCCGGCCATCCTTGAGGGTAACTTTAATTTCATCTGCACCATCAATCACGTGATAATTCGTGATGATGTAACCTTTATCTGCATCAAGGATGACACCAGAGCCCAACGCCTGAAATGGTTGCTCCTGTACTTGAGAACCAGGAAAATCCGGACCAAAGAAGAAACGGAATTGTTCAGGGATTTCCTGCTTAGTGACTTTCTTGCCTGAAACAAGAATATTCACCACAGCAGGGGTTACCTGTTCAACGATCGGCGCTAGAGAAGGCATTTCCTGACCATTTACCTGAAGCGGTAATGCTGCATGGGCAGGTAACGCAGACAAACACAGACTCAAACTTAAGGTTAAAGCACTTAATTTTAACATGTGCCGGGTATTGCTCATTCGCCACAGCTCCTTATCT
>QKFI01000102.1 GCA_003251455.1 Tolumonas sp. | reverse complement strand
GCCATGTCCTGTTGTGCCAGATTCTGAATCGCTTCGATCGCTGGCGTTGCACGGCCAAAGCGGCTGTCGGTACGCATGATTTTACGGACATCGAACCAAACAGCTTTGTGACCTAACTGATTCATCAGTTCAGTGAACAGACGGGTGGACATCAGTTCGCCTTGTGCAACCAGACGATCTTCGAGTGCTGCATCAGTGTTCTGGGTTGCCTGACGGGCCATGTCTGCAATTTCTTTCAGCATGCCATCAATGGTTTCACGCAGAGTGGCAGGATTCCCTAACGCATTCAGAATGTTATCCTGAATCGCTTTCAGTTTTTGTAAATGACCTTCCTGCTCTTCGGTGCTTAACGTACCACGAGATAAATCAACCAACAGATTGGTAACGCCTGAGCTGGCACTTAATACAACAACACGGGTATTTTGAGTTTCAGTAACGACAGCAGCGCAACGACGCATCGCTTCTGCATCAGCAACGCTGGTTCCACCAAATTTAGCAACAGTAACCTTGCTCACGGGCTCTCCTTAGATAAGCAGGTTTCCCCTTTCCACTTGAAGCTGCAACTCCAAGTTGCTTGGGGACATAACTCACGATGATAAAACGAAGGTGCAACTTGTGCGGCAGGAAGGGATAAAACTTTCCAGCCAGAAGCGCTCCACCCTCAGGTGACAGCCCGAAGGATTCAGCCCTCGCAGCCGACAGTCTTTCCCGCCAAAGAAAAAACTATCTCGGCGTTGCTCCCCCTGGCTGATCATCATTGGTTTTGGCACCGATGATCAGTTACCTGGGCAACGCTCCTCTTCTGGCCCCAAACTTACAAAATCATTCATCACGTACATGTGGTGAATTTCTGTGAAGATGGGGTGCAAAATATACTTTGCCCAAACATTCTAACAGGCATTCCCCAAAAAGGGGAAGTTTTGCGCACTGGCAGGGCAAATCTTTTCTAAAAAATTAAGGAATTCAGAAGCTTTTGAAATGTGAAAGTGTGACGGGTATTTAACTTTATGTTAATTATAAGTAACGACTGCAACAAACTGTGACGCCTGACACGAACCTGTTTGGGTCAAATTGATACATTTCGAATCGTGGAAACCAGAAATCTCCATTGCCAAACCGGGGCCGGACCTTTTTTCGGCCCCGTCTTTTTTTACCTTTCGAATAGCTTATAAATTTTTCATTAAAATCTTGGAACGACGCTGGTAGTTATACAGGCGCTGTTTTTCCATTGGTAATGCACTCACTTCAACTGGCTCAAAACCGCGTTCACGGAACCAGTGGATGGAGCGTGTCGTTAACACAAACAGTTTTTCGATGTTTTTTGAGCGCGCCAAGTCTTCAATCTGAGAAACCATGCGATCACCGCGATTTGAACTACGGTATTCCGGATGAACAGCCACACAGGCCATTTCTGCCATTGCTTCTTCAGGGAAGGTGTACAGTGCTGCACATGAGATAATCATGCCGTCTCGTTCGATAATAAAGAAATTATCGATCTGCATTTCCAGTTGTTCACGAGAGCGTTTGACCAGAATACCTTCAGCTTCTAATGGACGGATCAGATCTAAAATACCACCGATATCATCAATCGTTGCCTGACGTGCCTGTTCAGCACTGTGTCGAACAATCTGGGTACCAATACCATCACGGGTAAACAGCTCTTGAACCAGTGCGCCATCTTCACGGTAACTGACCAAGTGGCTGCGAGGTACACCACCGCGGCACGCCTGAATAGCAGAGCGGAAATAACGGGCTGTACCTGAACTTTCGTCACCTGTTTCTTCCAGACGAGACTGATATTCTTCGGCCTGTTCCGGGAACAGTTCAGCAACAACTTCGCCTTTATCGTTTATAACACCCTGATGAGAACAGAACGCGATCAGCTTGTCCGCTTTCAGTGCAATCGCGACTTTGGCAGCAACTTCTTCAGAGCTGACACTGAAACTTTCGCCGGTGACAGAGAATCCAAGAGGAGAGATCAAAACGATGTTCTGTTGATCGAGCTGGCGTTTGACACCTTCTGCATCAACACGACGTACACGACCACCGTGGCAGTAGTCCACACCTTCGTCCACACCTAAAGGCTGTGACGTAACGAAGTTACCACTGACGACGTTCAAATGGGCACCAGCCATTGGCGTGTTAATCAGACCCATCGACATTTTTGCCATGATGTCCATCTGCATACCACCGCAGACTTGTTTGATGACACTGAATGTTTCATCATCAGTCACTCGGATGTGCTTATGGAAACGTAACGGAATATTGTCCTGAATCAGAGCTGCATCAATTTGCGGGCGAGCGCCGAAAACCAGTACCAGTCTGATCCCCAGACTGTGTAACAGCGCAATATCCGCAACCAAAGATGAAAAGTTTTCGTCAGCAACCGTTTCGCCACTCAGCATAATCACGAATGTAGAACCACGATGGTGGTTTACATAAGGAGTCGAATGACGGAACGCATGCACCAGCATTGCATCTCTTTCACGTACCATGGTTGGTCATGTCCTAACAACAAAAGTAGCGCTATGATCGTGAAAAACCACATTCGCTTCAAGTATAAATAATCACTTTTTTTGATTTTTTATGTAATCTGGTCGTTGTAGGTGATGAAATGGTGCAAATAAGGAGAGGGCCCGGTAAATGATGAAAGCGATTTGTTTTGATTTCGATGGAACACTGGTCGATTCCGAGCCGCTGCATTATGCATCATGGAAAGAGGAATTACAGCAATTCGGCTGTGAATTTCCGATGAATATTTATCTGGATGAATGTTCTGGTGTTTCAACAGTCAAAGTTGCGCAGCGACTGATAGATTCTTACCAGCTACCAATTGTAGCTGAACAACTGGCCGCACAGAAAACAGCACGTTTTGTGGCTCGCCTGGCGCATGAATTACCTGTGCCGGTAGAAGGTGCGGTTGCTTTATTATCTTTCGCCAAAGCCAGTCCGTTAGCTATTGCTTTAGTAACCGGTTCATACCGGGTCGAAATTGAACGGATTCTTGATGGGCTTGGATGGGCTGATTTCTTCGATTTGATCATCACGCGTGACGAAGTTGAACAAGCCAAACCGCATCCTGAACCTTACCTAAAAGCATTAGCGCAACTTGATGTGATTCCTGTTGAAGCGTTTGCACTTGAGGACTCAAGGACTGGTATTCAAAGTGCATGGAATGCCGGGCTTCAAGTCTGTGCGATACAGACGAGACATCATCGGTTAGCGGCTGATCAGTCGTATCATCATGCTTTTTATTCATTAGCGGAGTTTGAAGATCATGTCAGAAAACATCTTGCTGAGACCTGTCAGGGTTGAAGATGCGTTAGCAATTGATAATTTGCTCACTCAGCTTGGCTATCCGGGCTCGATTTCATTTTTACCTGACCGGATTGAGACGATTATCATGGATGCGATGGCTGCATGTTGGATCGCTGAAAAATCGGGTGAAGTCGTCGGGGTGATATCGATGAATCAGATCCCTCAACTGGCATTGGCCGGCGATTTTGCCCGGGTGAGTTATTTCTGTATTGATATTCAATCCCGAGGATTAGCGATCGGACAAACCCTGATTCAAAAGGCTGAAGAGTGGGCACGGGAAAGGCAATGTGATCGGATAGAAGTGCATTGTCATGAGCGTCGGAAAGATGCACATCGTTTTTATCAACGTGAGGGATTTATCGAATCCCCGAAATACTTTATAAAAATGCTGTAGTTAGCCGATTAAAACAGGTAATAATCGGATGAATTCTAAGGATAATGGGGGCCACGGATGTTAAACAAGCAGGTCAATTTTATTGTTGATAATCAGGGTAATCGTATTGCCGCAGTTGTACCGATTGATATCTATGATGATTTGATGACCTTACAAAAAGCACTGGTTTCAAATAAACCGGGCGATCGCGAACATTATCAATTTCTGGTGAAGGATGCACAGGCGAAAGGTTATCCGGTTGGACAACGTCATAAACCCGGTTTTATGGTGGCGAAAGGTTCAACAGCATCTTTTGAGCAGGCTGGTTCTCTACGTCAGGCTGTCATTGACCTTCGAAACAATTTGCTGGTAAAAGGTGTGCTGGTTCGTAGTAACAGCTGCTATCTTTTTACTGAGGATCACTTGTTTAACAGCCCGAGTCTTGCAGCAAGTCTGATTGCTGGTAATAACCGTAGCGGACTGGATGCATGGAGCAATGATTCTGGTTTTACGTTGAAACAATCGGGTTACGGCAAAAAATAATCGTCGTTGCCTTGAGCAAAGGCAGGAGCCCTGATGATGACGCTCGTTCACAAAACAGGGTTTCTGTTAACCCGGCAAAGCCGGGATATCAACCAGCGTATTCAAGTTGAATATTGGCTCTCGACGGCAGAAGGGCCGGTTCGTCTTTTATTAGAAAACGAATACGCAACTTTCTATTTACCGTTATCAGAGAAAGATCGTGCACTGACGTTATTCCGTCAGCATGATTTGCATGGTCGACTCCGCACAACCTCACTACAGACGTTTCAACATCAACCGGTTCTGGCTTGCTGTTTCTCGACCTTAAGCGCTTATCACCGTGCCATCGAAATTCTACATCTTCATCATCTGACCATTTATGAAGCTGATCTGCGCTTTACTGATGTGTGTCTGATGTCCCGATTGATTACCGCTGGTATTCGATATACCGGCAAGACTCAACAACGAGCTGGTTATCAGGAGGTCAGAGTCAGTTCGCTCGAACCGACAGAAGTGGTCCCTGCGTTCTGCATCGTTTCGCTCGATGTAGAATGCGCACTTGATGGCACGCTTTATTCAGTTGCGCTGTTAGCGCGCATGCCCGATGGTCGCGAGACCCACAAAATCATCATGGTCGGGGCACCCCAGATCACTGATCTGAATATCGAATGGGTCGCAACCGAAGTTGAACTATTGCTTGCGTTACGATCCGGATATCATCATTGGCTGGAACGTCGTCAACTTCGACTTCAGACTGTTATTACGTCGGGCAGAGTTCCATCAGCGCCGTTTGTATTGGGGACGCGGGCATAGCCTGATGCGATGGCGTCCATCCCGAATCGACGAACAGCAAGGCCAGCTAATTTTACCCGGTCGTATGGTGATTGATGGTATTGATGCACTGAAATCAGCCACCTATCGATTTGACCGCTTCAGTCTGGAGTTTGTGGCACAAACATTATTGGGCCGAGGGAAAGATATTGATGACCCGGATCACCGAGTGGCTGAAATTACCCGATTGTTTCGGGAGGATAAACCAGCCCTGGCTCGGTATAACCTGGAAGATTGCCAACTGGTGCTGGATATTTTCGATCAATGCCAACTGATCCCTTTCTTATGTTTACGTAGCCAATTAACCGGGCTGGAGCTCGATCGTTATGGCGGCTCTGTGGCGGCATTTACCCATCTTTATTTACCGCGTTTACATCAGGCCGGATATGTCGCACCCAATTTGCCGGTTGGCGCCATTGCGACGTCTCCCGGTGGTTATGTGATGAATTCCCGTCCCGGTTTTTATCATGATGTCTTAGTGCTGGACTATAAAAGCCTGTATCCGAGTATCATCCGTACGTTTCATATTGATCCACTGGCGTTGGTCGCTGGGTTGCAAGAAGCGGAAGAAGAGACGATCCCTGGCTATGTTGGCGGACGTTTTTCTCGTGTCCGGCATATTCTGCCCGGGTTGATCGATACGCTCTGGCAAGCGCGCGAAACCGCTAAAAAAGAGCGGGATCAGGCACGTTCTCAAGCAATCAAGATTTTGATGAATGCCTTTTACGGTGTGATGGGGTCGGTAGGGTGTCGTTTTTTCGATCCTCGTTTAGCCTCCGGGATTACGATGCGTGGGCATTGGATCATGCAGGAAACACGACAGTTTATAGAATCGCATGGTTATAGTGTCATTTATGGGGATACCGATTCGACATTCGTCTGGTTAAAGCAAGAGGTGACGGCTGAACAGGCGTCTCAAATCGGTAAAACATTAGTGGCCGCAATCAATGATTGGTGGAACGAGAGGCTTGAACAGGAATTCGGTTTAACCTCATTTCTTGAATTACAGTTTGAACGCCATTACACCCGTTTTCTGATGCCAACGCTGCGTGGCACCGAAGAGGGGAGTAAAAAACGTTATGCCGGCCTCTGTCATGAAAATGGCGAGGACAGACTGGACAGAACTCGCGAAAACATTCCAGACTGGGTTATATGAACGAATTTTTCTGGAGCAGGATCCGCGGGAATTTATTCTGACAACGATCGAAGAAACCCATCTGGGAAAACGCGATCATCAATTAATTTATCGCAAGCGACTGAGAAGAAAACTCAGCGATTATGATAAAACGCAACCACCGCATGTCCGTGCCGCCCGATTAGCAGATGAAATTCGCCAGCAACGTGGGCTTCCTCCGCGTTATCAGCAAAAAGGCTGGATCGAATATGTGATGACGACACAAGGTCCCGAGCCTGTCGCCTATCAGCAGCATCCGCTCGATTATCAGCATTATATTGAGAAACAACTCAAGCCTGTGGCCGATGCCATCCTGCCTTATATCCATCTTCAGTTCGACCAAATCGTCAATACGCAGCTTTCTTTGTTTTAATTGCAACCAGATCGGTACCTTTGTGTTTCTATTGTGTTATCACGATGTTACAGAAATCTCTGTATGAAAATTCACTAAAAAAATTTAGCGCTAACTCACAAAAAACACTTTTCTTTGAAGGGATATTCGATACACTCAATCGTATTAGGAATGATTATCAATAACTGGTGGTGCATATGGTCTTGTCAGAATTGAAGCCGGGGCAAACAGCCCGAATCGTGAGTCTGGCGCAGTTAGAACCTGCTATTCGCCGCAAATTGATGGCAATGGGACTGCTGCCTTCTTCGGAAATCCGTTTTATCCGTGAAGCCCCGATGGGCGATCCTTTGCAGATAGCTACCAGTAGTATCACACTATCCGTTCAAAAGGCCTTGGCCCGTCAGATTGAGGTGCAAGCATCATGAGTCACCATCACATTATTACAGTCGGTAATCCGAACAGTGGCAAAACCTCATTATTTAATGCGCTCACCGGTGCAAACCAACAGGTTGGGAACTGGAGTGGTGTGACCGTTGATAAGAAAACTGGTCAGTTTGAATTTAATGATTACTCCTATGAGTTGGTTGATCTACCGGGCATTTACGCATTAGAAAGTCGTGATAGTTCCATTGATGAGCAAATCGCCTTTCGTTATGTCATGAATAACAAACCCGATTTGGTGATCAATGTTGTTGATGCCAGCAGTCTGGAGCGTTCTTTATTACTGACATTACAACTGCGTGAATTGGGATTACCAGTTCTGGTGGTTCTGAATAAATCTGACGTCCTGAAACGTCGTAATCAATCCATTGATACCGTGACTTTAGGTCAGAAATTGGGTTGCCCGGTTGTAGCTTTATCTGCTTACAACAAAAAAGAAGTTTTGTCTTTCAAAGCTATTTTGCCGGAGTTGGTACAACAGGCGCAGGCAACACAGGCATTAGTGCTTGATTATGAGACTGAGGTAAATGCACTGATTCGATCGTTGAGTGATCAGTTAAGCCATTCTCATCTGTCTGAACGAGGTTGTGCTGTCCGTTTACTGGAGCAAGATCCGATTGTTGCAGAAGCAATGGAGCAGCAAATCACGCCAGAAACAAAAGATGCAATGATGGTCTTACAGCGTCAGGTTGACATGGATCTGTCATTGGCTGAAACCCGCTATAGCTTTGTTTATAACGAATGTCGTCCAACCCTGAAACAACATGGCAAATTAAGCCAGAAGGGGAGTGAACGACTGGATAAAATTGCCCTGAATCGCTGGTTAGGCATTCCGTTGTTTATGGGCATGATGTATCTCATGTTCCTGTTTGCGATTAATGTGGGTAGTGCATTTATCGATTTCTTCGATGTGTTGGCTGGGGCTATTTTCGTGGATGGTTCCCGCGTCCTGTTTGAACATCTTGGACTGCCAGAATGGATCATTGCTCTCGTTTCAGATGGTTTTGGTAGCGGTATCCAGACTGTTGCTACATTTATCCCGGTGATTTCTTTCTTATATATGTTCCTGGCAGCATTAGAAGCCTCGGGTTACCTGGCGCGTGCAGCATTTGTTGTAGACCGTTTGATGCGTTATCTCGGTTTGCCGGGTAAAGCTTTCGTGCCAATGTTGATGGGCTTCGGGTGTTCAGTACCTGCTTTTATGGCAACACGTACCCTGAACTCTGAGCGTGAACGCATGTTGACCAATGCTATGGCCCCGTTCATGTCATGTGGCGCTCGTTTACCGGTATATGCATTATTCGCGGTCGCGTTCTTCCCTGAATCAGGTCAGAACGTGGTGTTTGGTCTTTATCTGTTGGGTATTCTTGCCGCTGTTTTCACTGGTTTGGTGTTACGTAACACGATTCTGCCGGGTAAAAGTGAATCATCCATTATGGAGATGCCTGATTACGAACTGCCACGTCTGAACTACATCTTCCTGAAAACCTGGCAGCGCTTGAAAATCTTCCTGTTGGGTGCGGGGCGCGTGATCGTGTTGGTGGTAGCTATCCTGAGCGTTTTCAACTCTCTGGGCACAGACGGTTCGTTCGGTAACCAGAATAATGGCAAATCAATTCTGGCTGCAGCAGCTCAAAAAGTAACACCAATTCTGGCACCTTTAGGTATCCAGCAGGACAACTGGCAGGCAAGCGTGGGTATCATCACTGGTATTTTCGCAAAAGAGGCGGTTGTAGGTACGTTGAATACGCTGTATCAGGCAAGCGATTTGAGCGATTCAGCGAATGCTGCTGCACCAGCGTTTAACCTGTGGGATAAATTTGTCGAAGCTGCAGAAACGATTCCTGCAAATCTGGCTAGCATCAATGTGGCAGATCCTGCGGGTCTGGATATCGGTGATACAGAAGATAAGGCTGCCGCAGCCGAAAGTCAGGCGGTGGATGTGTCCATCTACGACAACATGCAACACCACTTTATTGGTGCAGCGGGTGCATTCGCTTACCTTCTGTTCATCCTGCTTTACATGCCATGTTCTGCTGCGATGGGGGCTCTGGTGCGTGAATCAGGCCGTAACTGGGCAATCTTTGTGGCGATGTGGTGTAACCTGCTGGCGTTTGCTGCATCAACACTGTATTACCAGACAGCGACTTTCGCAGCACACCCGACAACAAGCATGTTCTGGATTATGTTCTATGTGGGTGGCTTTGGGTTAATTACCATGGGGCTGCGTCGTCGCGGTGATATTCTGGCGAACAAACAGGTGCTGATATGATTCTTCGTGACATCGCAAATATGATGCAGGAAAAACACCGTATCACGGGGCGAGAACTAGCTCGCCACTTCCGAACCTCTGAAGATGCAATTGATGCGATGTTAGGTGTTTGGATGAGAAAAGGTCGTGTACGTAAAGTCTGTGCTGCAGGTTGTTCTGGCAGTTGCTGTGGTCAGCGAAGTGAAACTTACTATGAATGGTTGGCGGAAGGGCAGATTGGTTTAGTGATGGCTGGCTAATCGTCCGTTACAGACAAGCAGAAAGTAAATAGCGCCAGAGTTGGCGCTATTTTTTCAGTTGATTAATTATCCTTAGCCAAATCTGGCATTTCTCTTTCAGGTTGTTTCCTTTTCATCCATACAAAAATGGCACCGAGTACAGCCAGAGGGATAATCGGGTCAATGATTGTGCCTTGTTTACCGAAAATAAGATTCAGCGTCAGAATAATACTTGCACCTATCGCCCAGGCAATGGTTGATGTCAGGGTCCAAATTTTGAGTTGGTCAGATAATTCAGTGATCCCAAGTGTACGACTGATGATGTGGAAATAGGAGTCGTTAAGATGAGAGAAACCAACAGGCCCCACCGCACAAGCTAACGCGACGAATATCGGATTTAATCCCAAAGTATCAACCAAAGGTAGTGTCATGGTAGCCGCAACCATCATCGCTGCAGTCGCAGACCCCTGAACGATTCTCAACATAGATGCAATAGCCAGTGGTACGAGAAGTGGTGGAATTCCACTACTTGCTATTAATTCAGCAACCTGTGGACCTGCTCCAGATGCTTTTAGAACAGCACCCATTGCACCACCACAGCCGGTCACAACCAAAATTAGCCCTGTAGTAGATAATGCGTCGTCCATGGTTCCGACCATATCTTTACGATCAATATGTCGAGTTAATCCATACAATGCCAAAAGCACACCTAAACCGACCGCAACAACTGGATTGCCGATTAGCTGAATCGCATGATGCAACGTGGTATCACCTTTACCAAAAATGGTACTGGCCAAGATTAGAACAATAGGTATTAAAATAGGGCCAAAAGAAAGGAAATTACTTGGTAAGGTTCTCTCATTCGTTTCTTTCACCTTCTCGATATTTGCCCATTCAGCTTCAGAGGTAATCCAGCCGTCTGTTGTTGGTACTCTGTAATACTCTTTTCCTACACGGCGAATATACGCTAGAGATAATACCATCATAGGGACAGAAACAACCAAACCCCACAACATGTAAACACCCATGTCAACGCCTAAGATAGCAGTCACAGCTACAGGTCCAGGAGTTGGCGGCACTAGCGCATGAGTAATAAGCAATCCGAGTGCTAGCGTGACCCCTAAACCAACTGCTGATTTGCCTGTATTCTTTGAAATTGCTCTAACAAGTGAATGAAGAATGATATAGGCTGAATCGCAAAAAACAGGTATGGCAACTATCACTCCGGTAAAACCAAGGGCAAGGTCTTCACGGCCAGGTCCACACAGTTTCACGAAAGTTTTTGCCATTCTTACTGCTGCGCCTGAGCGTTCGAAGCACGCCCCCATAATTACCCCAAAAGCAATAATGAGACCGATGCCGCCAAGTACACCACCGAATCCTGATTTTATAGCGTCAACTACTTCATTAGGAGCCATGCCAGCAAATAATCCCATAATCAGACATGCAATCACCATTGCTAATGAAACAGGGATTCTCGTTTTAATTATCATAAGCATCATTGCTATGATACCGACTACTATACCTATTAATGCAACGTCCATAATTATTCCTTGTTGGTTAATTGCCAATTATTATTTTATCTGGATAAAAACAATAGTTACCCATTAATAAAACAATATTGGCAATGTGGTTTTATGTTGTTAGTAGAATATATTATAAATTATTTTATTAATTTTAGAGGTAGGGCTTTAGCCAACCCAAACCACTTATTGTTGTATTTCTTGGATTATATTCGCAACCAATCCAACTTGAATAACCAGCTTTATCGAGTACATTGTAGATATGGGGGTAATTTAATTCTCCTTCGTCAGGCTCATGTCTATCTGGAATAGATGCTATTTGTACATGCCCAATAACATTAGCTAATTCATTAATTAAATGACTAATATCACCATCCATAATTTGCGCATGAAACACATCAAATTGTAATTTAACATTAGGTTTATCAATTTGTTTAATAAGTTCAGCGGCTTCTTTTTGATGCGAAATAAAATAGCCTGGAACAGAGCGACTATTTAATGGTTCAATCAGCAATAAAATACCTTTTTGAGCAAATCTATCCGCAGCATATCGAATATTAGATATGAATGTGTCTACATGTTGCTCATGGCTATAGTTTTTATCGATCAAACCTGCCATTGCATGTACTTTTTTACAGTTTAGCGCTTCTGCATACAGTAAAGCAGTATCAATACTCTGTTTAAATTGCTCTTCTCTTCCCGGAAGCGCAGCCAGACCTCGTTCCCCTGCATTCCAATCACCTGGAGGCATGTTAAACAACGCTAATTCCAACCCCAACGAATGCAGTTTATCTGCGACCAATGCTGGTTCATAATCATAGGGAAACAGAAATTCAACCGCATGAAAGCCTGCGGACTTTGCAGCAGCAAAGCGGTCCAGAAATGGTAGCTCTGTGAACAGCATAGTTAGATTTGCAGCAAATTTAGCCATTATTTTCTTCTCCTGCTCAGTTCTGTGATGTGTTCATCTGACAAATAACGGATGGGGTGATTATTCAACAGTAAAAACAATTTCGCCGTTTCTTCTAACTCTTCCGCATTATCAACCGCATCTTCCAAATCAGTACCTGTGACCACAGGTCCGTGGTTTGCAAGTAAAAATGCTCGGTAATCCGCAGCTTTATTAGCCAATTCAATTGCAATCTGAGGGTCACCAGGATTGAAATAAGGGATAAGTGGTAACCTACCTACGCGCATGACAAAGTAAGGAGTAAACGGTTTAATCACATTATCCGAAGGCAAATCATCTATGCATGACAACGCAGTAAGATAGGTACAATGTAAGTGAACCACTGCGTTACATGCTTGATTATTTCTGTATAACGCGAGATGGAATTCGACCTCTTTGGATGGCTTATCTCCAGATAGATGGTTGCCATTAATATCGACCAATGACAAGGTCTCCGGATTTAACCGCCCCATTGAAGATCCTGTTGGGGTCGCCAATATTGTTCCATCGTCAAGTTTGACCGAAATATTGCCTGCACCACCAGTGGCATAGCCTCGTTCAAACAACGAACGGGCCAGGGCAACAAAGTTTTCTCTTACATATTTCTCATTCATTGTAGAACTCCTGTGCCGTTTTGAAGAAATCCACATCTCCAAAATTTCCGGATTTGAGAGCCAGTGAAAGTGGACTATTAATGGATTTTACCCAAGGGACTCCAGGCGCAATTTGCGGACCAATATGAAATCCCTCGACACCCAGGCTCTGAGTTACCACACCCGAAGTTTCACCACCTGCGACAATGAAGTTATTGATTCCCCTTTCTTTTAATTGATGTGCTAACTGACTAAAGAATTGTTCTATAGATTTACTCGCAACTTTCGCCCCAAAGGTCTGCTGAATCTCATTCAGTTTCTCTGGGTCGGCGGTTGCATAAACCATAGGCGCATACTGGCAGGTTGCAATTTCATTCATAACCCAATTTGCCACTTCATTTACGTAGTCCTGATCGTTAATGCAGGCCTTGACATCAAGTGAGAAACTAGGAGCTATCTGTTTATACGCGGCCACTTGTTCATTGGTTCGCACTGAGCATGAACCTGACAACACGACGGATTTTGCTGAATCCGGCCACCCTGATTGCAATACTTGTTGTTGATCGCCACTGGATTGATTACGCCATTCTTTAGCAATGCTTGCCGCTAACCCTGAGCCCCCGGTAACAAGCTTCAGGCTTTTCGATGCTTCACCCAGTGTATCAAGGTGAGCTGTATTGAATGCATCAACAACACAGTAACGTTTACCTTCGGTTTTATGTTGTTCAAAAACATTGATTACGCTATCAGCACCAGCTTCAATCACCTTGTAATTCACCAATCCGGTTTTGCCTTGAGATTGAGCGTTCATCAAGCGTAACAAGCTGGAGTCTCGCATTGGTGTAACAGGATGGTTACGCATGCCAGAATCGCTTAATAACTCTTCAAAGACGAAAAGATGACCATTAAAAACAGTTCTGCCATTTACCGGCAATGCGGGACAAATAATGGTAAATTCCTCTCCGAGTGCATTTAACAGCGCATCAGTGACAGGACCAATATTCCCTTCTGCAGTACTATCGAAGGTTGAACAATATTTGAAGTAATATTGTTTGCAATGATGCTCTCTTAACCAGTTTAGAGCCTCTAATGATGCGTCTACTGCTTCATTAACCGGACATGAACGTGATTTCAGACTGATGACGACAGCATCTGCGTCAATCTCGAAGTGTTGTTGTGGAACCCCGTTCAATTGGATTGTTCGCATACCATTAGCAACTAAGAACCCTGCAATGTCTGTTGCTCCAGTAAAATCATCGGCAATAACACCTAAATACATAGTTATTGCTCCTTAGAAGGCAGTTCAATACCTTCGAAGATTTTTATGACCGCACTATCATCTTCTTGCCCATAACCGGCATTACTTGCGCTTGTGAACATATTGAGTGCCGTACTGGCTAGCGGTAGAGGAAACTTCAAGCTTTTCGCTGTATCGGAAACAAGACCTAAGTCTTTTACAAAGATGTCGACCATTGATTTTGGCGAGTAATCACCATCAACAACATGCTTCATGCGATTCTCAAACATCCATGAATTCCCTGCTGCGTGGGTTACGACGTCATACATTAAATCGAGAGGAATATTGGCACGAGCGGCTAAAGCCATTGCTTCTGCACCGGCAGCAATATGCACGCCAGCAAGCAGTTGGTGCACAATTTTAACGGTTGAACCCAAACCAATCTCAGTTCCAATATTATAAACTTTTGCCGCTGTGGCATTGAGTACTGGTTCTAGCAGTTCGAAAGCCCGTGCACTACCTGAAGCCATAATTGTCATTTCACCGGCAGCTGCCTTAATTGCCCCACCAGATACAGGCGCATCTAACATAATCAGATTTTTTGCTTCAAGTTGTTTAGCAAACGAGCAAGCATCATTCGCTGAAATGGTAGACGAAATCATCACGGCAGTACCTGGTTTTAACTCGTCAGCCAACCCCGATTTAAATAAAATCGTATCAACCTGCTTTGCGTTCACAACGAGCAGTAATACAGCGTCTAGCAATTGGGCGAATTGTTTACAATCCGACGACACTCCGGCAGCACCAGCAAGCGACAATTCAGTCAGTGCCGCATCGTTTAAATCAACACCGTACACATTTAATCCAGCATTAATACAAGATTTGGCAGCCCCCATGCCCATGGATCCAAGTCCGATTACAGCAATAGTCTGTACTTTTTTCTCTTCCATGTTGGTACTCCGTAAAGTGAGTGAATGTGAATATTTGTGATTCAATGTTAGACTAATACATAGATGTGGAGTGCACCAATACATACATCACATTTTCACAAATATATGTGAAAAAATGTTACTTAAAGTGGTGTTTAACAATTTTTCGTGTAGCGGTGCGCAGTTTCAATCATAATTTCACAAATATTAACAATAAATGCTATTTTGATAGCTGAGAAGATTTGAGGATTGGCTAACTATGATTCCAGTAGAGAGACACCGTTCTATCTTAGCTTTACTAAAAGAACAAGAAGTCATCAGTATCAATGAGCTTACAGAAAGACTTCAAGTCTCGCACATGACGATCAGGCGTGACATTTCGAAATTGGAAACTGACGGTCGAGTGTTATCGGTTACCGGTGGCGTGCAATTAGCACAGACACTGCATGATGAATTATCACATGAAGATAAAGCGCTACAAAACCATGATGAAAAAGAGCGTATCAGTCAAACAGCCTATCAGCTTATAGAAGATGGCATGATGGTTTATCTTGATGCAGGAACAACAACGCTGGAAATAGCCAAACTCGTCGCTGAAAACCTCAAAATCACAGTCGTTACCAATGATTTTGTTATTGCTAATTATCTGATTTCTTATTCCAACTGCCCGGTATATCACACAGGAGGAAAAATAGATCGTGAAAATAAATCTTGTGTCGGGGCTAAAGCTGCACAAACCATCAAGGAGTTTAATATCGACCTTGCTTTTATTTCGACGTCCTCCTGGAATCAAAGAGGTATTTCGACACCGATGGAAGATAAAGTTGTTGTGAAAAGGGCCATATGCAACGTTTCTAAAACGAGTTGCCTCGTATCAGATTCAAGTAAATACGGAAAAATAGCCCCTTTTCATGCTGTTGATATTGAACAATTCGACCTAATCATCACCGATAGTCAGTTATCACAACATGCACTGGATGGGTTAACTCAAAAAGGACTTAAT
>QKFI01000158.1 GCA_003251455.1 Tolumonas sp. | reverse complement strand
CGTCTCAGAAGCAACCGGAGAACAATTCCGGTTTGTCATGCCCGGTGCGGCGGTTCAGGAACAGGAATGGACACAATTACTGGATAAATTGGCTCAATATCCTCAAGGTTCAATTTTAGTGATTAGTGGCAGCCTGCCACCGAATCTCTCCACAGACGCAATTCCTCAATTACTGGGATTTGCGAAAGAACACCAATTGAAATGTGTCGTCGACAGTTCTGGTGATGCATTGAAGGCAGCAGTCACTTTTGGGAATCTGGAGCTGCTGAAACCAAACCAATCCGAATTATCAGAACTGACCGGACATACCCTGGAAGATCCAAATGATGTAATCAATGCCGCCCGAGCACTCATTCAACAAGGTGCAGCGAAACGCATTGTGGTTTCACTCGGTCCACAAGGTGCGCTTGGCGTGGATGCAGAACAAGCGATCCATGTCGTGCCACCACCAGTGAAAAAAATGAGTACCGTCGGTGCCGGGGACAGTATGGTTGGTGCCATGGTGTTGAAAATTGCTGAAGATGCACCCTTTGCTGATATCGTGCGTTACGGGGTTGCAGCCGGAACAGCGGCCACCATGGGGCATGGCACCAAACTGTGCAGCAAGAAAAATACAGAATCGCTGTACGCTTACCTGAAAAAACATTCATAGAAACACAAGGCCAATTCAGTAACTGGCCTGTGTTCCTATTTATTCTGCTAATGCTTGTCTGAGTAACGTTGCCAGATGACAGGTAGACCGGCCACTGGTTACTCTGATTTGGTGTGCGCAGCCGAAACCATTGCTGACCACCAGTGCTTCCGGCGGCGCAGCCTGTAACGCTGGCACAAGCGCTTGTTGCGCCATTTGGTGCGAATATTCAACGTGCTCGGCCTCCAAGCCAAATGTGCCTGCCATTCCGCAGCAGGATGATTCAATAAACGAAAAATCCAGTCCTGGTACTGACTTTAGCACACGACGGATAGATTTCATGGCACCAATAGCCTTCTCGTGACAATGACCGTGAACCAAAACCGGTTTTGCGATTTTTCCATCTATGTAAGGCAGATTGAAACCACCCCGCGTCAGTTCCGCTGAGACGAACTCTTCAAACAAGACTGCATGCTTTGCCAGTTTCAACGCGTTTTCACCTAGCCCCAGCGTTTTGTATTCATCGCGTAGCATCAGCAGACTGGATGGCTCCAGACCGATGATTGGCATGTCGGCATTCAGGAATGGTAATAGTGAACCAATCAACTGCTTCGCAACCTGGCGTGTTTCGTCCACCAAACCGAAGGTCAGCAATGCTCTACCACTGTCTAATATGGTTCCCCGATGAGAAAGCGGGTGAACAATATGCACCTGAAATCCCGCCAGACGGAGCAGATACAGCGCATCTTCCGCTTGTTTCGGGTCGAATAATGAAGAAAAACTGTCGGCCCAAAGCACAACTTCTTTCGCTTCTCCGGAAGGATGTGGTGCGAGCGGCATATAGGTAACTTCTTCCGGCTGGAAAGGCTTTTCTGCCACTTCTGGTAATGCAACTTTCGCCGCAATCCCGAAGGTCTTTTCGCCGAGCCAACGCAGCAGCGAGGAGCGGTTCCGTAAGCGGATCAGCGTACGAAGGATCGGATAGCGATATAACAAAATGGATGACCATGCGAATAACTTGCTACGCAGTGAGAGCGGTTCAAGTTTGTTTTTCTGCGCCAGATATTCAATTTTGATCTGGGCCATATCGACGTTGTTTTCGCATTCACGCTTACAGCCTTTGCACGCCACACAGAGATCCATTGCCTCCGCGAGTTCTTTGTCTTTCAGGAAAGCATCTTCGCTATCATTCAGGACTTTTTTTAATACCGTGACGCGACCACCCGGCGATAACAATGGGTTTTCTGTGACGCGGAAACTTGGGCACATGACCCCGCGGCCATGCTGTTCACAGACACCACTGCGTATACAAACCGCGACGGCCTTTGCAAAATCACCACCAATTTTAGGAATATCGGCATAGGCATCCCCCATGCCACTATCTTTGTAATCAGACCAGTCTAATTCTGTTTTCATACATCTTCCTGATGACTTTTTTGGAAGCCCTTCAAGATCGATGCCGGGTTTCCTGACCCAATAACAAGGGGTTATCGAGGTAATTGAGGTATCAAAACTGACAAAGCACCGGAAATGTATGATTCTATGTCGGGAAAAAGTGTCGGGAAAAAACAGCGCCGACATTGCGATTTCCCATGACTCCAGACAGAATGAAGTGAACAAAGGAGTCATCACTATGTTTGGAAATCTTTTCAAATCTCTCTTTTCCGGTTCTGAAAAAAAAGCAGAACAAGTTGAACCAACCGAATACAAAGGTTATCTGATTTATCCGGAGCCACGCGAAGAAGGTGGGCAGTATCGATTGGCGGGCCGTATCTGCAAAGAAATCAACGGTGAGATGAAAACACACCTGTTTATTCGTTCAGACTTGCTGCCATCTAAAGACGATGCAACTGCCTTCATGATCAGAAAAGCGCAAATGTTTATCGATCAATC
>QKFI01000406.1 GCA_003251455.1 Tolumonas sp. | reverse complement strand
TCGCTGGTTACATCAACAGTGTGTGATGGTAAGTCAATATTCAGATCCGCTTTTGGATCGGCATCCTGAATCAGTTTCGTAATGGTCGCTACACAATGTTTGCAGGTCATATCAGGTACAAGCAGACTGGTCATTATCATATTCCTCATCAGTTGTTTCTTTCACTTTGCACCTTAACATCATGGCAAGGTCAAGTTTAAATTTTGTACTTGACCTTGCCATGATGTTAAGGATGAATCTATTACTATAGTGAATCGAAAAGGAGAAAAGCATGAGTAAGCAGACGTCAGAATTACTAATGCTCCCTATTTCCGGAATGCATTGTGCTGCGTGCGCAACACGGCTCGAAAAAGTATTGTCCAAGGTTGAGGGTGTCACTGAAGTCACCGTGAATCTGGCAACAGAGAAAGCCAGTATTCAGTCTGAACATACGCCTGTCACTTCAATGATCGCAGCGATAGAAAAAGCGGGTTTCCAAGTTCCACAGCATTCAGTGACCTATGATATTAAAGGTATGCATTGTGCTTCATGTCAGCAACGAATTGAAAAAGTATTGAATCGACAGCCCGGTGTGATTTCTGCGGTTGTCAATTTAGCGACTGAAAAAGCGCGCATTTCCATGCTTGGTTCTGTCACCAATGAAGCTCTGTTTCAGGCAATTGCGAAAGCGGGTTACGAGGGCTCTTTGCCCAAAGACAACAGTGATCTGGAAGAAAAAGCTGCTGTGGATCATGACTGGATCTGGTTGCTGGTCGGTGCGTTGTGCTCTATTCCGCTATTGCTGCCGATGCTCTTCGGATTCGCGGGCTATCATTGGATGCTTTCCATTCCTGTGCAATTTACGCTGGCAACGATAGTTCAGGTTGGTTTGGGAACACGCTTTTACCGTGGTGCATGGGCAGCGCTTCGTGGTGGCAGCAGTAATATGGATGTGCTGGTGGCGCTCGGAACAACCGCAGCTTACGGCCTTTCTGTATATCAATGGATCAGTACACCTGGTCCGGTTCATTTGTATTTTGAGTCTTCTGCAACAGTTCTTACTTTGGTTTGGTTCGGTAAGTGGTTGGAACAACGCGCAAAACGTCAAACCAGCGAAGCCATTCGGGCATTACAGGCATTAAAACCCGAACAAGCTTGGGTATCTCGTGATGGAGAAGAACAATGGCTACCGCTGGCTGCAATTCAGCGTGGGGATCGTGTGCGCGTGCGGGCTGGTGAGCGGATTCCGGTCGATGGCATTATCGATGAGGGTTCAAGTCATCTTGATGAATCATTGCTCACAGGTGAAAGTTTACCTGTCAGCAAAGCATCGGGAGATCAGGTTCGTACTGGGGCAATGAATGGGGAAGGGCTGCTGTGGGTCGTGACAACGGCATTGGGTGAAGAGACATTACTGTCTCGTATTATCGCCCGTGTCGAAATGGCACAAATGGCGAAACCACCAATTCAGCATAAAGTTGACCAAATTAGTGCCGTGTTTGTACCGGTAGTTCTGATGCTGGCGTTACTAACGTTGGTAGGTTGGTATCTCTATGGTGTCAGTGGAGAACTGGCATTGATTCATGCGGTTTCTGTCTTGGTGATTGCCTGCCCTTGTGCGTTGGGGTTGGCAACTCCGGCTGCCATTATGGCTGGAACCGGAACGGCTGCCCGTCATGGAATTTTAATCCGTGATGCCGGTGTGCTTGAAAAAGCTGAACAGATATCTATGGTTGTGTTTGATAAAACCGGAACATTAACAGAAGGTCATCCTGCTTTATCGGCTTCTTTTGCCTTGGGTATCAGTGAATCAGATTCATTGCGGCTTGCTGCTGCATTACAGCAGGGAAGTGCGCATCCGCTCGGGGTGGCTTTACAGCAGGCCGCAGAACAGCAACAGCTCGATTTACCTGCGTTTTCTCAAATCAACAATCGTGCAGGCCTTGGTGTTGAAGGTACGTTTCAAGGTCAGACCTATGCCTTATATGGCAATCAGGGAATGAAACAAAACCAGCTGGTTCCTGACATCGCTTTGAGTGAGTCGGCGGAGGAAGAATACAAGCTCGGTCGGACGGTGTCTTGGTTGGTGATGAATAATAAAGTCATTGCCTGGTTTTCGTTTCAGGATCCGATTAAATCAACAGCAAAAGCCGCAGTTGAAGCTTTAAAAACACAAGGGATAGAGGTTGCGTTACTGAGTGGCGATCATGAACAAAGTGTTCGGCTGGTTTCGGATCAATTAGGGATCTCGACCATGGCGTCAGAAGTATTACCTGAACAGAAAGCCGATGCGGTTTCATCCTGGCGAAAACAAAACTATATCGTGGCGATGGTGGGTGATGGTATTAACGATGCGCCTGCATTAGCGGAGTCTGATCTTGGGATTGCGATGGGTTCTGGTACCGATGTTGCGATGGCGAGTGCAGCCATGACATTGATGCGTAATGATCCCAAAGCGATCGCGGATGCGCTCCAGATCGCGCGCCTGACTAGCCGGAAAATCAAACAGAATTTGTTCTGGGCTTTCATTTATAACGTGGTGGCATTGCCTCTCGCTGTTTTGGGATTGCTGGATCCTGTTTTTGCCGGGGCTGCAATGGCGTTTAGTTCTGTGAGTGTCGTGACAAATGCACTGTGGCTGACACGCTGGAAGCCGAAGTCTTGATGTCATTGAAAAGGAATATTGCATGATTACGATTGGTGAAATCGCGAAGCGAAGCGGTTTAACTGCGAAAATGATTCGGCATTATGAATCATTGGGGTTGTTGCCGGCACCTGCTCGAAGTGAAGCCGGTTATCGTTCTTATCAGGAAAAGGATGTTCAGCAATTACGGTTTATCAAGCAAGCCAGAGAGCTGGGTTTTTCATTACCACAAATTGGTGAGTTGTTATCCTTGTGGCATGATCAACATCGTACGAGTGCGAAGGTGAAACAGCTGGCACAGGAACATATTGATGTTTTACAAAATAAAATCAAAGAATTGGAACAGATGAAACATTCGCTGGAAATGCTCGTGAACCGATGTCATGGCGATGATAATCCGGATTGTCCGATTCTGGATGAGTTAGCACAAACTGACGGTGAGTCATGTCCTCATTGTCAGTCATAAATGTAGATATAAACGATATAAATAAGGCACTCAACGAGTGCCTTTAAACATTTAGCACGAATCAATTATAAAGATGATTTATGCGATCGATGAATTGATTATTCCGCATTATATGCGGTCACTGTGCCGTGTATTCCATGTTTTATTTCTTATGATTTGAATAAACAATCATATTAATTAATATTCCTTTAAATGATATATATGAAATATTGACAGCACATTGAATTCAATGAGTAATTTTATATTTTTCACCTGAAAAGTGTTGTTTGAATTTGCTGGCTCAATCATTAATAATTATTTCAATAACATGTAAATAATGATGAGGTATTTTTATGGTGAGGAAGTCTAAAAATATCCATTCAGAGCAGATAAATAACTTACTGATAAAAGTATCGGCAGGAGAAAATTTATTTTATCTGCCTTTTTGGGGACCAATTCCAACACTGATGGATCCGCCAGGAAAAGGATGTCTATGCCAATGGTGGTTAAGTCCATTTGTTGCTGATGGCAATCAATATGCGACGGCTGAACATTATCTGATGGCAGGAAAAGCGCGTTTGTTCGGAGATCTGAATGTTGCACAAAAAATCGTGCAGTCCTCTGATCCGAGTGAGGCGCAATATCTGGGACGTACTGTCAGAAATTATAATGAAGCTGTTTGGGCGAAATCTCGGTATCAGATCGCAGTCGAAGGGAACTGGCAAAAATTTTCTCAGCATGCTGAATTAAAACGTTATTTATTGTCCACCATGCCGCATGTTTTAGTTTCTGCAAACCCAACAGACAACATATGGAGTGTCGGGCTTGCCGAAGATAAACCAGAGATCAAACAGCCTGCTTTATGGCGGGGACTGAATTTGCTGGGGTTTGCGTTAATGGAAGTGAGAGATCGATTGCTCCTCACTCAGGAGTAACGGAACTGCTACCGGTTCATTTGGTATTGATGATGGCAGTTCCTGAACGATTACCGGTGTTTGCAGAATGATCTGTTCAGCGGGAATCAACGGAGGCAATCCGTGTTTCAATCTAGCTTTATGACATTTTTCATCGCCAGTCTGAAGTTCATGACATGGAGAAGGTCGTTGCAGATAAATTGAACAGCCGACATGCTGACCAATTTCACCATCTAGCGCACTACAACGGCTGGGCACTTGGTTTGTGCCGCTCATGCAGCTATACCATGAATTCACTTGTTCCGTCATGGATTCTGGAATTTGGTTGACGGCTGATTCAGCCCAATAAAACGATACACGAAACGTAGCGCAGCAAGCGCCACATGTAAGACAAGGATTCGCAGAAGAAGCAACAGATACGCTCATAATTAACAAGACCACGCAAAACAAAGTAAACGAAATCTCACGCAGAACCTACCGCTGAGGACGACTAATTTTGAGCTGGCCTTATTGCTTCTTCAATATCTTACTTATTGTTTTTTAACGAATTTTCGATGAAATATTTTACTCGATAAGGGCAACGGATTTTACTTGAGCCCATACTTCCTGACCGATACCAATTCTTAATTCATGAGCAGAACGAGCAGTGACTCTCGCGACGAGTACACTCTCACCAATTAAGATCCGCACCAAGCATAATCCCGGATGTTCATCGGTCTGAATATCATCGATGATTCCTGACAGATGATTCTGGATACTATTTTTTTCAGTTGGTTTACTGATGCTGATACTGACATCTCGAGCCAGTACTCGGATCCTGGTTTCATGACCTAATGGTTTTCCATTATCTCGAGTCCAGAGTGTTCCACCAGGAAAATCGAGTTTCATCAAATGCCAGGTTTCATCCTTTTCTATGATTACGCCATTTAAAACAACACCCGCATCTTCGCCTAAACGAATCGGCAGATCGATTCGCGAAAGGGTCTCAGTCAGGCTTCCGGCTGCAACGACTGAACCTTTTTCCATGACAACGATATGATCAGCTAAACGGGCTATTTCATCGGGTGCATGGCTGACATAGAGCATTGGGATGGCAAGTTCGTCATGTAATCGTTCCAGATAAGGCAAAATTTCCTGCTTTCTTGCCAAATCCAATGCCGCCAGTGGTTCATCCATGAGTAATAGTTCCGGACTCACCGCTAAGGCTCGGGCAATACCAACGCGTTGTTTTTCACCACCGGATAACTGCGCAGGTTTTCGAGACAATAAATGTCCTATCCCCAATAATTCAATCGCATGATCAAGGGCGATGGATTGCTTTCCCTGATGACGCTTCTGTCCGTACTTGAGATTATTTGCGACCGTTAAATGCGGAAATAAATTCGCATCTTGAAACACATATCCGATCGGTCTCTGATATGTCGGCACGATCGTATGTTCGTTTTGCCAATATTGCTCTTTGAATTTGCATACACCTTCAGCTTTTTCCAAACCTGCAATCAAACGCAATAACGTTGTTTTTCCAGAGCCGGAGTGTCCAAACAAACCGGTAATGCCTCTGGCAGGAATAGAGATATCAACATCTAAAGTAAAGCCAGCACGTTTTTTTAAAAAGCGGGCGATGATTTGTTGTGATGGCTCCATTATGCCTCCCGCTGTTTCTTCGGTTGTATAACGTGTAAGGCAAGTAATACCGCAAATGAAAACAACACCATAATCGCTGACAACATATGCGCGTTACCGTATTCCATTGCTTCGACATAATCATAAATTTGCACTGACGCAACCCGTGTTTGCCCCGGAATATTGCCCCCGATCATAAGGACGACACCAAATTCACCAACTGTATGGGCAAAAGTCAGAATACAAGCAGTAATAAAACCGGGATAAGCCAACGGAATGACAACAGAAAAGAACGTATCGAGTGGTGATGCGCGTAATGTTGCGGCAGCCTCTAAGGGGCCATTCCCTATGCTTTCAAATGAATTTTGTAAAGGTTGAACCATAAAGGGTAGGGAATACAGCACGGATGCGACTACAAGCCCTTCAAAAGAAAATGGCAAACGTCCGATCCCGAGTTGATCGAGAAAATGACCGATGAAGCCTTCCGGGCCCATCCAGATCAATAAATAAAACCCTAGCACCGAAGGGGGAAGCACAATTGGTAGTGAGACAATGGCACCAATTGGAATTTTCCACCGGCTTGAGGTACGGGCCAGCCACCAGGCTAATGGTGTTGCCAGTAACACCAATAAGATTGTCACCACCGATGCCAGTTTGAGCGTCAGTAGCAGCGCGTTTAAATCATCTTCGGTAAGTTGCATGTTTCTTACACCCTTCCCTGCGAAATTGTCCGTTTTGTCTGAATTGGCTGACATTACATGCAATATAACGTCATGCATGTATATATATAACGAGGGTAAGCAAATTTCACGCCTTGATGAAAAATTAACGAGCTGGCTTAAAATGGCTAATGCATAACCATCAAAAATTTAGTTCTCGCGGTTATTGCAATATTGATCCGGATCACGTTAAATCGCTTTGCTTCATTTCTGACCTACCGTTCAGGTAACTTCATGACCGATACAAACGTTGAAAACAAGTCGCTGTTTCAGCTGACTTGGCCATTATTTATTGATATTGCTTTCCATTTTCTGACAGGCGCACTCAATACCTTCATGGTGGGTAAGGTTTCCTATCAATCTGTTGCTGCGCTTGCCGTTGGGAACCAGATTTTTGACCTTTGTATTACCATCTTCAACTTCATCGGAATTGGTTCCAGTGTCGTCATTGCACAATATCTGGGCGCGGGGCGTCGAGATACAGCCCGACAGGTTGTTCATATCGCGATAGGCATTAATTTGGTGGTCGGTTTGATCACAAGTTTGTGCATCATCTTTGGTGCAGATGCCATTCTTCATGTCATGAATATGCCTGAGTCATTACTAAAAGATGGGCATATTTATCTGACCCTGATTGGTCTTTGTTTGATCCCGGAAGCTGCTGGGTTATGTATGGCAGCGGCACTGAGGGCACATGGGAATACCCGAGAAGCGATGTACGTCACCATGGTGGCAAACTTACTGACCTTTGGTGGTAATGCTTTGCTTCTTTTTGGCTATTTCGGATTACCCAAACTAGGCGTTGCTGGCGTCGCGATCAGCACGGTTGCGGGACGTTTAATTGCGTTGGCGCTTCTGGTTTATTTGCTGCAAAAGCGCACCGGTATCAAATTGATATTCCGAGCGCTATTCCAATGGCAGAAATCGTTGGTACATAAGATCCTGCATATTGGTTTACCGGCCGCAGGTGAAAACCTGTCGTGGATGTTGCAATTTATGGTTGTCACTTCTTTTGTTGCCTTGTTAGGCGATAAAGCACTGGCCACCCAGTCATTCTTCTTCCAGATTTCACTATTTATCATGTTGTTTGGACTGGCGATTGGTCTGGGAACCGAGATCATTATTGGGCGACTGGTGGGGGCTGCGCAGTTCGAAAAAGCGTATCGCCAGCTATTACATAGTCTGAAATTAGGTCTGCTCGTGACTGCGATTGTTGTTGTACCGGCTGCTTTTGGTGGTGGCCATTTCCTGATGAGCTCTTTCACCGAAGATCAGGAAATTATCACAATGGCGACTCAGCTTTTCTTTATCAGCCTCATTCTTGAGCCGGGACGCACATTTAACATTGTGGTGATCAACTCGTTGAGAGCGACAGGCGATGCCCGATTCCCGCTCATGATGGCGCTCTTTTCCATGTGGGGGATCGCAATCCCGCTTTCCTGGTTCCTTGGTTTGCATCTGGGATTTGGTTTGATCGGTATTTGGATTGCGTTTGCCTGTGATGAATGGACTCGAGGTTTATCCATGTACTGGCGTTGGAAAAGCCGACGTTGGGAAAAGAAAGCCTTAGTTCATCCTCAGGAAAGCGTTCAGGTATAAGCGTGCTGAAATATTAATTATCAGTAGCCGGTTCTTCAATAGTGATCGAGCCGGCACTCCCATTGATTAATTCATCTCGTAGGGCGGCACAATCTTCCTCAGCAACATGAATCATGTGGCTAACTGCCATCGCGTAATCTGGTGATTCAGACTCACAGTCGTAATGGCTCATGATATACCGAACCAGTGATTCCTGAGCATATTCATAATTCAGTTGAAGACTGATTCTTGAAACCTTCAATTTGGTAGGCAATGTGGAAAGCAAACCTGTTACAGCATCAGAGTAAGCACGCTGTAAGCCCCCCGTTCCAAGTTTAATACCGCCAAAATAGCGAACCACAGCTACGGTTATATCGCCCAATCCACTATGTTGTAGCACATTGAGCATGGGTCTCCCTGCAGTACCACTTGGTTCACCATCATCACTCATCGACATTTCGGTGCTATTTGGACTGCCTGCAATATAGGCCCAACAAACATGTCTGGCTTGGGGATGTTGCTGACGAATAGAGCGGATAAAAGCCTCTGCCGCACCGCGATCCGGTGTGGCATCTGTATAACTGATGAATTGGCTGCGTTTAATTTCAAATTCAAATTGATGAGGAGAGGCTGGGATCAGGTATGTTTGCGCCATAGCGATGATGATTATTTCGTAACTGTTGAACGCTCGCACTATACCACAGAATTAATATCCGGCAGGGCTTGAAAGCCATTTCCTCAAAGCAGCCACTATCTTCACAAACTAATTTTGGATTCTGTTCGTTCTTTTTTCAGCATCCTTTCCATTATTTTAACGATTTCGCGGATTTGACGTTCGTCCCGTTGGGGCAAACGATGTGGTGTAAGAATAAGAGATGGTGTCAGGATAATTTGTTTCATAAGCTTCCTGCCTAATATTTATCAATGGTTGTTATTTGTTTTTATCTCGTATTCTATTAGTTATGCCTGACTGAATAGTTGACAGGCTAATGACAGCAATGTTTGGGATAATGGATGAAATTTGCTGTCTGTTTTGTTTATTTACACTAAGTATATGCATAAAAAGACCAGAACGAAAAAATAAAGTTTCAATTGAATTTTGTTTCTGGTTTGTGCTTAAAAATCAATGAATTATCTTTCAATTACTGATTCGTCGTCATGATAAAACATAGGGTTGATACAGCCGGCCAATCTAGTGATGTATGAGTCAAAAACGCAGGGGGTGTCTTATTATGCAAAACCGTTCCCGCTTGAAACCGCGATCAATGAATCTGTGCTGAACCGTGCTGACTGATTCGTAACGAGTGTTCATTCGAGTGAATGAAATTGCGAGGTAACGAGTATTCAAAGTGTATTTTAGTGATGTGCCCCTGATTTCATAAAGCATGAGTTTGCTATAACAATAACTCAATACACGAGTGGAGCGTGCTTATGATCAATGTGGAAAAATTACAGAAAGAACACTTTGCGAATCATGATTTCGTCATGCCTTATTTTCGTGGTTATCCTATAAGAGCAATATCAGCTTCCTGTGACTGGTCTGAGGGTTTTATTTCAGATCATGTTTTGAATGTAGCGGTGTCATTACCGAATGAAGAAGGGATTGAACAGCTGAAACTTAAACTCCGTTCTCTTGATGTGACTCCAGGCGAATAAACTCAACGCCTGATTCTGATATTCCGGTTACTTGGGTTAAGGGGGATCTCTTAGCCCGTCTTATC
>QKFI01000200.1 GCA_003251455.1 Tolumonas sp. | reverse complement strand
TATGGTGGCACAATATGACCGGAATACCGGTAGCTTCAATATCCGTGGTGTACCGTCTGTGATTGTGAACGGCAAATATCTGGTAAAAACGGAAGGGATTAAGAGCAACGAAGAATATTTCGATTTGGTTAAATTCCTGCTGAATAAAAAAGATTAATCACATCAAACAAGATACAAAAAAGCCATTCTTAATGAATGGCTTTTTTTATGGTAATAATTGATGGGTTATCTTGATCAGGCAGAAGCACTGACTAAATGAATCACAGGGTTTTCAGAGAACAGATACCGATCATCAACCAAATCATCGTCAATGGTGGTTGCCTGAAACAGCATCTGTTTTGTGTTTTCAAGATGTTGCCACATCGCTAGTTTTGCGGCTTTTGGATCTTTACGCATGAGCGCACGCAGGATTTGCTCATGGTCTTCACACCAGCTGTCTATGGCTTTGTCGTCAATGTGTTCATGTAACTTACGCCAGTAAGGGTTCTGTTCACGATGCTCCCAGAGGCGCTCGACTAGTGTCACCAATACCGAGTTTTGCGTCGCTTTCGCAACCTGAATATGAAACTGTTTATCCCATTGTGAGTCACGGGCGCGATCTTCATTGCGTGCAGTTTCCTGAATCGCCTGTAACGCCATGATATCTTGTTTGGTGACCTGTGTTGCCGCAAATTCGGCGATGTTACTTTCCAGCAGCTGACGTGCCTGTAACAATTCGAATGGACCTGCGGTCATGAACTCATTATCGACATCGGTCGAGTGTGCCAAAGCTTCAGCACGAGGCTCCTCACCGACAACGTGGATGCCGGAACCTTTGCGGACATCAACCAGTCCTTCGACCTCCAGCATGATGATCGCTTCACGAACAACCGTACGGCTGACGTTCATTTCTTCCGCAATCAAACGCTCTGCTGGTAAACGATCGCCGATCGCATATTCTTTGTTTGCAATGCGCTGTTTCAGTTCTGCGGCAACTTTCTGATAGAGCCGTTTTGACTCGAAAAAATCCATAACAACCTCGTATACTGCCAGAAGGTAATGGCAAATCATGCCTCTGAGACAAGGCATGATTTGTTATACCAATTTTAGGTCACCCAGACAATGTTTTCCCTTAAACCGCACATTGCTTTACGACCTGGATCAATGCATACCGAACAAGCCTGGGAGCCACAGGCTCAACTCAGGGATGTAAGTCACAGCGAACAGAGAGACCACCAGTGCAGCAAAGAATGGCAACATTGGTTTCAGTAATTCTTGCAGTCTCACACCAGACACGGAACAACCAACGAACAGGGCACTACCAACTGGTGGCGTACACAGACCGATACACAGGTTGAACACCATCATGATCCCGAAGTGAACTGGGTCCATACCCAGATTCGTTGCAATCGGCAGGAAGATCGGGGTGAAAATCAGTACTGCTGGAGTCATGTCCATGAACACACCCACAATCAACAGAATGATGTTGATGATGAGCAGGATCACTACAGGGTTGTCAGACACACCCATTAATGCATCACTGATGGTGTAAGGAATGTCCGCATTGGTCATTGCCCAAGACATACCAACCGAGATACCAATCAGTAACAGCACAATGGAGGTTGTAATAACAGAGTCAAGGATGATACCAGGGATCTGTTTTAACGAAACCTGACGATAAATCAGCACCGAGAGTACGAAGGTATACACCACGGCAATCGCTGATGCTTCTGTGGCTGTGAAAATACCCCCCAGAATGCCGCCCATCACGATAACAACCAGTAATAAACTCGGGAATGCATCCCAAAGTGCTTTTAGGAAAATTTTCAGTGTGGGACGAGCCTGTACCGGATAACCGCGGCGTTTCGCAATAATAGCGCCCACGATCATGATGCTCAGCCCCATCAGGATGCCTGGCACATACCCAGCCATGAACAGCGTCGCGACAGAAATACCACCCGCAGTCAGTGCATAGACGATCAATACGTTTGATGGTGGGATCAGCAAACCAGTAATACAGGAAGTCACGTTGATCGCTGCTGAATACGCTGGGTCATAACCTGCTTTTTTCTGCATTGGAGACATCGTGCCACCAACCGCTGCCGCAGCAGCCACCGCAGAACCAGAGATCGAACCAAACATCATGTTTGCCATCACGTTCACGTGACCCAGAGAGCCCGGCATACGGCCAACCAGAACCTGTGACAGGTTTATCAGCCTATGCGCGATCCCCCCACTGTTCATGAGTGTGCCAGCAAAAATAAAGAATGGGATGGCAAGCAATGAGAAACTATCTAAACCAGTCGCAACTTTTTGCCCGACGACTGCAAGAGTGACACTCAGAGGCAACATCATGCAGCTGGCAGCGAGTGTAGCTAAACCAATTGAGAATGAAATTGGCACACCCATAAATACCAGCACAAAGAATGAGCCGAACATAACAAGCGAAATTGTCCAGTCCATTATGCTTTCTCCTCAGAACCGACGCTCACGACTGGTAAGGAAAAAAAATCCATCACCGCTTCGATAATAAATAACACGCTGTAGTAGCACATGA
>QKFI01000356.1 GCA_003251455.1 Tolumonas sp. | reverse complement strand
CACGATCCTGAGCAGGTCGCAGCTTTGAAGGCTACCTATGCAGGCCATTTCATCATTGGCCATATCGGCGCGTTAGTTGATAAACATAAAGGTCAGCTCGAATTAATTGCTGCGGCTCGTTTAATAGCCTCAAAGATTCCTGAAGCGATCTTCTTAATGCTTGGTGATGGCGCAGATAAAGAAATGCTTCAGCAAGCAAGTCAGGATGTAAAGAATATCAAATGGTTAGGATTTAAATCTAATCTGGGAGATTACCTTTCCATTTTAGACCTATTTGCCTTTCCTTCCCGGAATGAAGGTCTTGGCTCAACGTTACTGGATGTCATGGATTACAATGTACCAATCATCGCCAGTGCAGTGGATGGCATTCCAGATATTGTACATCATGAAAAAACCGGACTTTTAGTCCCCCCAAATGATGCCTCAGCGCTAGCCAACGCAATCATGCGGCTATACCAAAATCCGGCCGAGCGCCAACAGCTAGTCCGCAATGCAGGCAAAGCATTACAACAATACACCCCAGAAATGATGGCTGAGCGTTATTCTTCGCTTTACCATCGGCTGAGAAATGTCTAAATAATGATTAAAAGACAACAATATACTGATACCTTCCGGTGGTTTAGCTGGATCATCTTCGGGCAACTACTACTGAGTATGCTGCTGGGTTTTCGTTATTCCGGAGACACTGGTTTACCAGATAACATTATTGGTCAGTATTATTTTTTCAGCAGTCTGCTTGGGCATTTTTCATCGCTGGTATTATTACTCAATCTCATTTTAGGCTTACCATTCTTACTCATTGCACCTAGTCGCCGCTGGCCCCGGTACTGGATCTACATCTATAACGCCTTATTACAGGTAACATTACTTGCCGATACATTTGTGTATCAGCAATATCGGTTTCACATCAATGGAGCAGTCATCGACCTGCTCCTGCATGGTGAAGGCCAGGTAATATCCTTTGGTCATAGCATGATGTTGCAAATTGGCGCCATCGTTGCCTGCTTGATTTGTGGCTCCATTGCTATCAGCCTGATCATTCAGAAACTATTGCCTAAATTGCGTTATGGTAAAACCATCACTTCAATTTGTACGATTGCGCTTTTGAGCGCTCACGGATTATATGCCTGGGCCTCTGCAGTCAATTACTTCCCCGTTACGCAGCAGCAAGCGAGATTCCCGCTTTATTTCCCGCTGACGGCGAATAAACTGATGGTAAAGCTAGGGATCGTCACAGCTCAAGAGCTCAAATCGCGCAAAGTACAGATCAGTAATGATAAGGGTGGATTCGACTATCCGTTGCACCCGCTGCAATGTCCAGCGCCAGAGAAACAACCCAACATCTTGCTGGTTGTCGTGGATACGTTACGTGCTGATATGTTGAACCAGACTGTTATGCCAAATCTCTACGATTTTTCAAAACAGAGTCGAGTATTCAACGATCATCATTCAGGATCCAATTCAACCCGCGCCGGTATATTCAGCCTATTCTATGGCATTCCACCAAATTACTGGTTTGCCGCACTGGCAAGCCAAAAGCCATCTGCTTTCATTTCTGTTTTACAGCAGCAGCAATACCAGCTTGGTATTTTTGCCAGCGCAGTACTCACAGAACCAGCATTTGATAAAACAGTCTTTGCTTCAGTGCAAAATCTTCGGGTCCGCACGGATGGTACAACCGCAGCAGATCGAGACATTAAAATCACAGACGAATGGCAAGCATGGATCTCGAAGCGAAATCGCCAACAACCGTTCTTTGGATTTCTATTCTATGATGCCGCACATAGTTACAGCACCCCAGCCGGTTATAGCAATCCGTTTCAGCCGGATTGGAAAAACGTCAACCAAATGGAGCTCGGCCCTGATTTTGACAAAACCCCTTATCTAAACCGATATCGCAATTCTGTTCATTTTGTCGATGAATTGCTAAAGAAAGTGCTGGATAACCTGACAGCAAAGCAATTACTGAAAAATACAATTGTTATTGTCACGGCCGACCATGGCGAAGAGTTTAATGATAATGGTCTCAACTACTGGGGACACAACGGAAACTTCACGACTACACAAACACATGTACCCTTAGTCATACACTGGCCTGGAAAAGCTGCAGGCGAAGACCAAGAGATGACAAGCCATTACGATATCACCTCAACACTGATGTCTGATGCGTTAGGTTGTACAAATCCATCTACCGACTACAGTATCGGAAATAATTTATACAACAAACCAACTCATAACTGGATTGTCATGGGAAGTTACGGTGAAAATGCGTTGTATCAAAAAGATCGGATCACGGTAGTTGATAATGAAGGCCGACTCAGTGTTCGCTCACCAAACTACAGACAGCTGCCAGACAGCGAATTACCTAGAACTAATCTGGTATCCATGCTGGAATTAATGCGTAAATATTTCCACCACTAATTCATTGATGAAGAAATATAACCAGCCCCACTAATACCTCTTCGTTCATTACATCACACGCTTTAATATTAGTGACAAACTCATTCTAAATTACCTGAACAAGACACTTGCCCGATATAGTAGT
>QKFI01000311.1 GCA_003251455.1 Tolumonas sp. | reverse complement strand
ATGCTTCATTTTCCAGTGTGACCGGGTTGATGCGATAAATGGTGCGACCCTGGTGACCTTTCAGGTAAGAGACATAAATCATGGCTGAGCCATCCGGTACCCAGAATTCATGCGTGCAGCTTTCACCTTCCGCATGTTCTTTGACTTTACGAACGTTGCTGCCATCTTCATTGACGAACCACATACGGGCATCAACCAGATCGTGTGGACCTTCATGACAGAAGGCGACGGTGTTGTCATCCCCCGGACGATAAATCGGATGCCCTAACCAGCTTTTTTCTTCATGGATAACCGTGCGCTCACCGGTCGCCATATCGATACGGATCAGACGGCAGTGCGGTTTTTTATGGAAGAATTCATGGAATTTCTGCCAGTCATCCAGTGGCATCCAATCTGATTTGGCAATCTCAATTCCGACCAGCTTTGTACAGGCACTGTTGGCAACCCAAGTACCATATCCAACCCAGTCAGCTGGCACTTCATACAACACGCGTTCTTCACGGGTGGCTAAATCAACGGCACGCAGTTCACGTTCATTTTTGACGTAATACAGCGTAGTGTCATCAGGTGACAGGAAGCCACCGAAAGTATTATCTCCCTGACCTTCTGTCAGCTGAACTGCATTTTCTGCTTTCATATCAAGAAGATAATAGTTCCAGTTGCCATCAAATGCGCCGCCGAAGATCAGACGTTGACCATCATTGGTAAAACATTTCTGATAGAAATAATTACGGTGACACAGCACTTCCGGTGGTGTCAGTCGGGTAATTGTTGAGCCGGTAACTGGATCAACTGAACGGTGGAAAGGTAAATCAACCAGCATCCCCTTAGCCATAAATAACCTCGTTAAATACAAAAAACAGCCAAACAACAAAGTAATGTCACTATTGTGAAACATTGTTTTAAATTATGTGACATATGATTCTTATTTTTTTGATATGGATCACTTAGAATCGGTTTTGTTTATCAGTGATGAAAAAAACTGAATGATTAATCTGCATCAGGAGTACCGAAAATGTTTGTTTTTAATGCTGAGCAACCAATGGAAGATTTGGGTAGTGGTGTCCGTAGAAAGATTCTGGCACATGGCGGCCAGATGATGGGGGTTGAAGTGCATTTTGATAAAGATGCGGTTGGTGCAATGCACAGTCATCCACATGAGCAGCTGACTTATGTGCTCTCTGGTGCATTCCGCTTCACAATTGGCGACGAAACCAAAATTGTGAAAGCTGGCGATACCCTCTACAAACAACCGAATGTGATGCATGGCTGTGTCTGTCTGGAGCCTGGCGTGTTATTGGATACCTTTACGCCACAACGTCAGGATTTTCTGAAATCTTAATCGAACCCAACGAGCCGGCATGTTTGCCGGTTTTTTTATACCACACACAAAAGGTGAATCATGAAAATTAAGCGTCTGAATTCAGCTCTTGCTCTGGCGATCACATTGGCCTGTGGTTCTGCCCATGCAGCACCTTTGCTGATAAAAGCTGCGCTGGATGTTGCACCGCCGAATGGCTGGGCGGGTGTAGAAGGCGGGACTACGGGGGGGAGTCAGGCCAAAGCTGACCAGATTTATCAGGTGAGCAATCAGCAGCAATTGCTGGATGCACTGAAAGCCGGTGGCGATGACAACAAGATCATTCAGTTGACGGGTTTAATCGATGTGGCAGATGGTCATCCCTATCAGTCCGCAGAGGATCAGAAAGCACGTAGCATTGTGAAAATTCCTTCGAATACTACTTTGATTGGGGCTGGAAAAAATGCCGGCTTGGTCCATGGTAGTCTTCTGCTTTCTGAGGTCCAGAACGTCATCATCCGAAATCTGACGATTGAATCGCCGGTTGATGTGGCGCCGAAGTTTGAAGACGGTGATGGCTGGAATGCGGAATGGGATGGCATGACGGTGACCGGTTCACAACACGTCTGGATCGACCATGTAACCTTTACGGATGGTAGCTTCACCGATAAAAACTATGGCAAGAAAGACGGTTGGGAGTATGTGCAACACGACGGCATGCTGGATATTAAACGGGGTTCTGATTTTGTGACCGTATCCTATTCTGTGTTCCGCCAGCATGATAAAACCATGCTGATTGGTCACAGCGATAAGAATGCAGAACAGGATGCGGGAAAACTGCATGTCACGTTGCATCACAATCTGTTTGACCGAACCGTACAGCGTACACCTCGGGTTCGTTTCGGGCGTATTCATGCTTACAATAATGCGTTTGTCGGCGATAAAACTGCTGCGGAATATCCGTATCTGTATAGTTTCGGCATTGGGAAAGAAGGTGGCGTGTTATCAGAAGCAAACGCTTTTGAAATCGCAAACCTGCCAGATCAATGTCAGCTGGTAAAAGAATATAAAGGCTCGTTGTTCAAAGATACCGGATCGATGGTGAACGGGCAGCCATTTGCTTTGCCTGCCTCTTGCCAATATGACGCGCATTTATCGGCACCCGGATATGTGTACCGGATCGAAGCTGTGGGCAATGTGAAGCAAGATGTGATGAAACATGCTGGCGCAGGGAAAGTCTGAACC
>QKFI01000245.1 GCA_003251455.1 Tolumonas sp. | reverse complement strand
TTAAATCCGCCTCAGGATCGGCCAGTCGGTCGATCCTTTTCCACCGATTCATTTCTTTACGTCTGATCAAAAAACTCAACATTCATGGCCTCTGTTAAATGCCATGAATTTTAATCATCTACACTAAATGAAAACGTCCTTTACTTTCGCAGATGGTATAGGCCACTACTTCATGAAAAAGAAATTTTTGATTCGGCTTTTTTGGTTGGCAGGAACGCTCGCGATCATTCTCGCCAGCCTGATTGCTCAGTCCCGGATCAATTACCAGCAACATTTCGCAGCCCAGCAACAACTCACCCGTCAGGTTGCTATTGATATTCACGCGGCTAGCATCCGAAGCGAAGCCATGGGCGCAATTTCCATGCTGGGTTCATCCTCAGAATTAATCAAATCGGTCATGGCGAATCCATCTCCCGAAAATGATGAAATGATCCGTGAACGATTCAGGAAATATCTACAGAAGCTGGATGCCGATGTCATGTTTACTGTAAATCAGGAAGGAAAAATCGTTCATTATTACAACCGTATTTTCCCCGAACTGCACGCCGCTTCAGATGTCTCTTTCCGCCCTTACTGGCAACAAGCCATGCATGGTATTGAAGGATTCTATCCGTCCGTTGATAATACGGATAATTTACGCGGGCTTTATATTTCAGCGCCGATACAAGACGATGACAAAAAAAAACCAATTGGAACCATTGTTATCCGGATCAGTGCGGTTAAGCTCGATAGCGCACTCGCGGCCTATCAAACGCCGGCGATCATCGTATCCGCCTCCGGCATCGTATTTGCCTCCAACCGCCCAGAATGGAACCTGAAACTCGCTCAGCCGCTGAGCGAGGAAAATAAGCGTATTCTTATGGAGGAAAGACAATTCGGTGTCGATATTTCTCAGTTGAAAAATCTGAAGTATTTGCCATTCCAGATTGGTTCCCAGAAAGTGGAGCTCAATCAGGCCATTTATTCCGTGACTGAAATTCCTCTGAGCTGGCCCAGCCCGTATGGCTCCTGGCGACTCGTTTTGCTGGACAATACCACGAACTGGACGACCCTCTGGGAACAGCTAATTCTTTCCGGCATCATTCTGTTTTTCTCTGTATGCCTCTACCTCATCGTGCAACTGCGTAACCGGATCAAGCAAAATGAACTGAATGCCGTTTACGCCCAGCAACAGATTCAACTGAAAGCCAAACAACAACTAAAGGACATGTCTGACGCACTACCCCTGGCAATCTTTCAGATCCGGCAAAACCAAAATTTCGAGCACTGGGCTTACACCTATGCGAGTGCAAAATGTAAAGACATTCTGGGCATTGATCCCGGAGAGTTACTGATGAACTATCAGATAATGGACGAGAAACTCCATCCGGATGATAAACCGCTCATTATTGAAAAGATTGAGACAGCACTCCGGGATAAAACGGATTTTGAATTTGAACACCGCATCATCAAAGACAATAAAACCGTCTGGTTAAAAGCCCGTGGAATCTGCAGCCATTCTGAACCGGATGAATGGATCTGGAATGGTTTCTGGCAAGACGTCAGCCAGCAACGAATGCAAACCGAACAACTCCGGGAAGCCAAAGAAGAAGCCGAGTCCGCGACCAAAGCCAAATCCATGTTTCTGGCCAATATGAGCCATGAAATCCGTACGCCGATGAATGCGGTGATCGGGCTGACGTATCTGGCGCTGAAAACGGACTTATCCCCCAAACAACGGGATTATCTGTCGAAAATCCATCAGGCCGGCAGTTCACTGCTCGGCATCATCAACGATATTCTGGATGTATCGAAAATCGAAGCCCACCAGATGAAGCTCGAATCAATCGCCTTTAATCTCGATGATGTGCTGGCAAACTTGTCGGTTGTTTCTTCACAGCGGGCCAATGAGAAAAGTTTAGAGCTCTTATTTGATGTCCCACCGGAGATCCCACGAAATCTGACGGGTGACCCGCTGCGTTTGGGTCAGATCCTGATCAATCTGGTCGGGAATGCGATTAAATTTACTGAAAAAGGGTTTGTTCACCTTCAAGCCCGTATTATTCGTCAGACACCCGGCAAAATTACCCTACAATTTGCCGTGCGGGATACCGGGATCGGTATGACACAGGAACAGGTCGATAAATTGTTTCAGGCCTTTACTCAAGCAGATAGCTCTACCTCGCGCCGTTTTGGTGGCACCGGTTTAGGGTTGACGATTTCAAAATATCTGATTGAAGAAATGGGTGGTTCCGTCGAGATACACAGCCGAATGGGTGAGGGAACAGAATTCATTTTTACCGTGAACCTGCTCGTGAATAAGGGGAGTTTTGTAACCCAAATACCGCTCACGAATTCCATTTCCGGTATCCGTATTCTGGTGGTTGATGACAACGAAATTGCCACGAGAATTCTGCTCGATAGCTTGCACCAGCTTCCTGTCCATGCCGAAGCGGTAACAACCAGTAAAGAAGCCTTACAACGACTGCAAAAAGCGCAACAAAATGGTTCCCCCTTCCATTTGCTCATGACCGACTGGCAAATGCCGGAAACAAATGGTCTGGAGTTGGCAAAACTGGCACTTGCAATGGCGATACCGCCCAAAGTTGTGTTGGTTACGGCCTTTAGTTATGAAGAGATTCAGCAGGAAGCAGAAGAGATTGGTATCAGCAGTTTTCTCACCAAGCCGTTCAGCCAATCGCAAGTGGTTGACTGTCTGATGCGCCTGTATGCGCCGCCCCAGGGCGATACATTAGCAACCCTCGAGAATCTCGCGTTACCGCAGTTTCATCAGGCGAATGTCTTGCTGGCTGAAGATAACCCGATCAACCAGCAAATTGCTGTTGAGATGATGATCGCCAGCGGTATTCATACCGACATTGCCAATAATGGTCTGGAAGTTCTGGAACTGCTCGCTGCGCATCCGGATGATTATTATCAGCTGATTTTCATGGATTTGCAGATGCCGGAGATGGATGGTCATGAAGCGACCTTGCGGATCCGAGCCGATCAACGTTATGCCAACATGCCCATCATCGCGATGACCGCGCACGCACTGCAGGAAGAAAGAAATCGCTGTATGGCAGAAGGCATGAACGATCATCTGAGCAAACCGATCGACCCACAATTATTTTACCGCACGCTGAACCACTATCTGGCCAAACACCGGATTGGCTTTCAGGCATTGGCGACAGAGCGTGACAACCGGACGATTCCACAGATTGATGAAATCGACAGTCAGTCTGCTGTACAGCGCGTCAATGGCAACGTGTCGTTTTATATCAAGTTGTTGCAACAGTATCGCACCGAGCAACAGGATGCCGTCAGCCGGATCACCCAATATCTGGAACAGGATGCCATTGCGGATGCAAAACTGCAGGCGCACAGTCTGAAAGGGGTTTCCGGAAATATCGGGGCGAAATCGGTCGCCGCCTTAGCCAGTGAAATTGAACAGCATATTGGTCGGAAAGATAAGAAAGCAGCGTTGCAAGCATTACAGATCATGGCACCCATTTTAGAGAAAATCTGTCATCAGATTGGCTTATTGGAAACGCCGCTGTCATCACCGGATGTGCCGGCAATTGAGGTTAACAGCGAAAACTGGGAACGTTTAATGTCGTTGTTGGAAAATAATGACTGTGCAGCACTGGAACTCTTCCCAACCATGACCAAAGGTTTAGAGAATCTGATGACAAAAGCAGAGCTCGATGCAATCAACCGGCATTTAGAGGCGTTTGATTTTGATTTGGCAAAAGGCATGCTTGAGCGTTACGAATCAGCGATATCACGCCCACCCACCAACTGACCGTATCATCATATTTCCCGCCACTCAGGAAGGTTGAGAAAACTGCGTCTTTGCAATCGCAGTCATGATGTGCCGCCATTGCAGTTCCGCAACAGTTCCGTTTTCTTCAAATACAGACTGTATCAGTTCACGCTGGCTTTGCGATAACTGATATTCCAACGTTTTCCCTGTCTCACTCAGCGCTAACCGTCTGATTCGTTTATCGGTTTTATCCGTCGTCGTGATAATCAACTCTCGCTCTTTTAGCATCCGTAACGGGGCGTTTAATGCCTGTTTACTGACACATAAGATCTGCAGCAACTCATTTACACTCAACCCTTCATTCCGTCCGACAAAATAGAGAATGCGATGATGCACCCGTTGCAGGCCATAGCGCTCCAGCATGACATCCGGCTCTTTGGTAAACGCGCGAAAGGCGAAATGGAATAACTCTAACGCTTGGTTTAATTCTTTTTGTCTATCTTGGTCAACCATATTGACTTACATCGTTAAAGGCACAGAATGAGTCAACTTTAATGACATATTCCGAGATGGCAACTCATCTCGCGATGGTTTCGAATCTTTAACCTTCATTCAACCCTTAAGAGACAATGACAGGAGGTCATATGTTTGCTGAGCGAATACAGTCACTGACATCATCCATCATCCGCGAAATTCTGGCGAGTGCTCAGCAACCGGGTATGATTTCTTTTGCAGGCGGTTTACCTGCCGAACAAAGTTTCCCTGACGTAGATTGGTCTACCTTGCCAAACTCCGTGCGCCAATATGGCATGAGTGAAGGGGAACCAGAGCTCAGAGAAGCCATTGCGGCCGAAGCCCGTCAAAAAGGAATTGATTGCGATGCCAGTCAGGTGCTGATTCTTTCTGGCTCTCAACAAGCACTAGATTTAGTCTCCAAATTGTTTATCGATCCGGATAGTCCGGTGTTGATTGAGTCGCCGACCTATCTGGCGGCATTGCAATGTTTCAACTTGTTCCAAGCAAACTGCATCGGGGCAAAACTAAACGCAAAAGGCCCGGATTTAGCGCAATTTGAACATCTGATCCGCGACTATCAGCCACGCTTTACTTATCTGATCCCGAGTTTCCAGAATCCGTCTGGCACTTGCTATGACGTGGCCTCCCGTAAAGCGGTTGCGGCGCTGCTCGATCAATACAATTTGCCACTGTATGAGGATGAACCGTATTGCGAGCTCGATTACGACCAAACCGAGAAACCGCCGATCTGTTCATTCCTGAAAGAAAGCCCTTGGATTTATTCCGGTTCATTTTCTAAAGTGCTGATCCCAGGCTTGCGTGTCGGTTATCTGATCGCGCACCCGATGTTATTCCCACATCTGATGCGACTGAAACAAGCAGCGGATCTGCACACGAACCGTCCGGGACAATGGATGGCATTGGAATATATGAAATCTGCGGATAAACCACAGCGTTTGGCGAGACTGCGTGAATTCTATCGGGTTCGTCGCGATGCGTTTGCACAGGCATTGGAAGCCGAGTTTGCGGATATCGCTGAATGGCAGATCCCATCGGGTGGGTTGTTCTTCTGGCTGAAGCTCAATAAAGAAATCGACACCCGTCCACTCTTACAGAAAGCGTTGGCGGAAGGTGTGGTTTTCATGCCGGGGGAAGCGTTTTTCGCCGAGAAGAATCCACCACTTGGGTATATCCGACTGAACTTCAGTCATACCGAGCCGGATCTGATTGTGGAAGGATTACGCCGCTTACGCCGCGTGCTGGAACAGGCTTAAAGAAAAAGGGCGTTGTCCCTGAAACAACGCCCCTCTTCTTGGTTGAATTCCCGTCTGAGAGCAGAACGATTAAACTTTTGGACGCACACCCAGTGTGTGGCAAATCGCATAAGTCAGTTCTGAACGGTTCAGTGTGTAGAAGTGGAAATCTTTCACCCCTTCACGTGACAATACGCGCACCATATCAATCGCAACACTCGCACCCACCAGATTACGGGTGGTTTGGTCATCATCGGCAATGCCTTCAAAACGCTGATGTAACCATTGTGGAATTTTCACGTTGGTGAAGCCAGCAAATTTAACCAGTGTTTTGTAGTTCGAAACCGGCAGAATGCCCGGCACGATTTCCGCCTCAATGCCAATCGCCGCACAACGATCACGGAAACGCAGATAGCTTTCCACGTCGAAGAAGAACTGTGTGATCGCACGGTTTGCACCGTTGTCGATTTTACGTTTCAGGTGCAGCAGATCTGCCTGGGCGCTTTTCGCTTCCGGATGCACTTCCGGATATGCCGCCACAGAAATATCAAAGTCTGCCACGCCTTTCAATAATGAGACCAGACCATCCGCATACATGGTTGGTTTCTCTGCACCAGGTGGCAAATCACCACGCAGCGCAACGATGTTACGGATACCGTTGTCCCAGTAATCCTGCGCGATTGCACGCAGTTCGTCCGGCGTTGCATCGATACAGGTCAGGTGCGGCGCAGCAACCAGTCCGGTACGCTCTTTGATGTCTTTAATGATGCTGTGTGTACGGTCACGGGTACCCGAGTTGGCGCCATAAGTCACAGAGACAAATTTCGGTTGCAGCTTGCTCAGACGCTCAATGGAGTGCCACAGGGTCTGTTCCATCGTTTCGGTGGCCGGCGGGAAAAACTCGAACGAAACGTTGATATCACCACCTAATTCGGCCAGATTCTGGTTCAGGGCTTCCACCTGACGCGCGCTGTCAAAACTCATTAATCTCTCCTTGCTGGCCTTTCGCCGGTTCGCGGAAGTCTCCGCTTCTCGCAGTAACTCTAGATGTTTGGACGTCTAAATGTCTAAACATCTTATTTGATCTGTTCAGAATGTCAACATACTCCGTTAAGGATATGCGACATTCTATACCCTGCCCACTTGGAGTGGCAGCGGTGTTGGTGTTAAATTGACCATGATTCCAGCATCGTCACCAAGCCGCTATGCCGTTCCGTCTGCTTGCGCACCATCAGCGATAACACGGCTGGTGTGGCAAACAGATCCAGTATTTTACGGGCTCGCGTAATCCCGGTATAGAGCAATTCCCTAGTTAAAAGAGGGTTATTATCCGGCGGTAAGACCAACAGCGTATGGGAGAACTCAGATCCTTGCGATTTATGCACGGTCATCGCCCATGCGGTTTCATGCGCCGGCAAACGACTGGGCAGGAAACCATGCGCCGTACCATCCGGTAAAATAAACCAGACGCGTAGTCGTTCACCATCAAACGCGGTGACACCAATATCACCGTTATACAGGCCAAGACCGTAGTCATTTTCCGTGATCATCACCGGGCGACCGGCAAACCAGTCGCCGGAAATCATCAGTTTGCCCTGATCCTGCAATCGTTTCCCAATGGCCTGATTCATACCTTGAATGCCCCACGGCCCTTCATGCAAGGCACATAACACGCGTACCTGATTAAACCGATTTAACAGCGTATGCGCTCTGGCACCGTTCATCGGTTGATCGAGCAGTTCCAGATAATCGTGATAGCCTTGCGTGGCTAACTGAATGGCCTGATTCAGTCGCTGCTCATCGGTATGCAGATGAATGTCCGGAAAATCCTTCGCCCAGACGGCTTCTGCTGCATGCACATTGCCCTGATTCACTGCGAGTGCCAGCTGGCCAATGCCGGATTTCTCATCAAACCGATAACTCTTTCGCAGTAAACAGAGACGATCACGGATCGGATGTCCTGCGGCCTGCACATACGGCTGCAGATCATAGCTGGTCCGTTGTGTCAGCATGTCGGCTTGTGACGGGCTCATGCCCTGCGCAACAAAGCTACAGATATCCCCAAGCACCGCGCCCGCTTCGACCGATGCCAGCTGGTCTTTATCTCCCAGCAGAATCAATCGGGCTGTTGGCGGCAGTGCAGATAACACACGCGCCATCATCGGCAAATCAACCATCGAGGCTTCATCGACCACCAGCACATCGAGAGGTAACGGATTCGCAGCATGATGACGAAACTCCGGTTGCCCCGGGATCACGCCCAGCAAACGGTGTAACGTACTTGCCTCAGCAGGGATCGCCGCCAGCCACTCCGCAGACACCGTCTTCGCCAGTTTCAATTTCGCATCGCTGATCGATTCGGTCAGCCGTGCTGCTGCCTTCCCAGTCGGTGCGGCCAGACGGATCAATGGCGGCGTTTCACATTGCGCCACCAGCAATGCCAGTAACTTGGTCACGGTCGTGGTTTTCCCGGTGCCGGGACCACCTGAAATCAGGGTAAATCGGCCATCTACGGCGGTTGCGGCGGCAATGGCTTGCCAGTCAAGATCAGGCTGTGGCGCGAACAACTGACGGAGTGTCGTCTTCAGCGGCGTCTCATCAACGATCATCGCTTTGTCCTGACTCGCTTTTTGCAACCAGCCTGCCACCGCGTGCTCAAACATAAAATAACGGTTGAGATAAACACGGCCGGCATAACAGGTCAGCGGTTTTCCCTGCGGCGTGAAACCTTCAGGTGATGCGACTGATTGCACCAAGACTGAATTTGAGAGATGTTCAGCGAGTTCAGCTTCTGAACATGCACAACGGACAAGCAATTCAGACAGCGAGATTTCCGAGACCTGAACCTGTGCGAGTCGTTCCTGCCATTGGGTGAGTCGCTCTGCCCAGTGTGACAGCGAAAAACAGACATGCCCTCGCCCCAGTTCATTGCTGGTCATGGCAACGGCCAGCAACACCGGCGGTTTCGCATCAAACCGGGAACAGGTACGCGCCAGTTCAATATCGATATCACGCAAGAGACCTGCATCCTTCAGCGCCGGGAAAATCGTTTTCAACAATTCGGTATGCATCATCATCCGTTTACCTCTGCCAGTTCACCGGCAAATAAGCGATCGAGCGCCGTAATATGCGACAGTGCGGGACGGGTCGCAAACACCCCACTGCCGGTCTCGCCGGTCATCCCGCGTAAGAACAGATAACAGACGCCACCAAAGTGTTGCTCGTAGTCATAATCCGGGATGCGGGTTTGCAGATACCGATGCAGCGCCAGCGTATAGAGCTGATACTGCACGTCATATCGGTGCTCAATCATGGCTGTTTCCATCGCCTCGCGTTGATAAGCAGCCGGATTATCGCCCAGATAATTGGACTTATAATCCACCACATAAAAACGTCCCTGATGCTCAAACACCAAGTCAATAAAACCCTTCAACATACCCTGCACTTCATTGAAACTGAGTGGAGCGGCTTGAGCCGATAGCGGATCGCCTTTCGCCAGACCGCGATTGAGAGCACCGGCAGAGAGTCGGGAGAGCGGCAGGAAAAACTCCATCTCGCTCAGACATTGCGTCGGTGCTAACTGCGCCAGTGAGCAACCGGGAAACAGTTCACTGTGAAGGATCTGTGCCAGCCACTCATTCAGCATCGGTTCCCACGGCTCCGGTGACCAGTCCCGGCTCAGTTGCACACCCTGCAGATGCTGGGTAATCCATTCCGCACGGAATGTTGGTTCACTGCGGAAATCGAGATCTTCCAACAAACTATGCAGGAATGTCCCTGCACGCGCCCCTTTCGGGAAATGGAACACATCATAAACCGGTGCCGGTGGAACCACTGGTTCAGTCTGTGAAATTGCTTGCTCATTAACTGACTCGATAGATTCAATCGCCGGAATACTCTCTGACATCACAGCAGGCGTTGTTTCTGGCTGTGGCGTCGGTACTGATACTGATGTTGAACCATGCTGAACCGTCAGCGCAGAATAAGACGTTAACCGCCAGTTCCGCTCCAGTGCAGTCGTAAAACGACGGGCAACCGTTTCCGGCGGCGTGACCACATCCGGTACATACGGTTTGTCAGGGAATGTCAGGGAATGGCAAGGCATCGACCAGACTGACTTCATCCGGTTTTGCGTGTTTCTGGATCCAGCGTTGCATCCGACGCATCAGCGATGCATCGTTTTCGTCATAAAACAGATAATCGAGCGCCGACGGGCTTTCATCTTTGCCTTTTTTCTTATTCGATTTCAAATCGGCAAGCCCCAGCCAGGTGACATAAATGCCACGAGTCAGCGCCACATAAAGCAAACGTAAATCTTCCGCCAATCGTTCTTGGGCGGCCTTTTCCCAGGAATCTGGTTTGCCAGTCAGATCCCAAATCACGCCAGTATCGGTGTGATAACGCGCCACGTCGTTGGCGCGGTAGGCACAAATAAACGGCAACAGCACCAGTCCGTACTGCAAGCCTTTTGATTTATGAATGGTGACAATCTGCACCCGCTGACGTTCAGAATCGAGGCGGAGCTGCTGCTCTTCCGCATCGCCATTCGGGTTCTGACAACGCTCCAGCAACCAGCGTAACAGTGCATGTTCGCCATTCACCTGATTCGATGCGGTTTGCAATAACTCGCCGAGATGCAACACATCGGTGAGCACCCGATCGCCTTCCGGCTGACCCAATAACCGTTCCGGGATCTGATACCAGAACAGCCATTGCCGCAGCATCGGCAGAATCCCGCGTTGATGCCAGATAGTCGCAGCCGCCTGAATTCGCTCGACTGTCCTCTCCCACTCAGTTTCATCGTCATTGAGTT
>QKFI01000063.1 GCA_003251455.1 Tolumonas sp. | reverse complement strand
CGAATAACTGCCAGATAATTACTGTGATTTAATTTGGAAGATATGCCTTACAGAGACCTGCTGAATTTGGTGAAGCACTCAGATCGACCAGCCAGATTTTGCCTTGCGTGAAGAAGCTGTCACCAATCAGATAGCTACCGATGGTTGGCTCCGTAAAATGTAGCTGACACACAGCATTTAGTGCTCCGGTAGTCGTCAGGGAATCAACAAACCGTTTGCCTGCAGCATCTACATCTGGAGACACGGTGTGTAAAAAAAACCAGCGGATGCCATCGTATTCGCGAGCGATTCCTACATAGACAAGGTTTGCACCGATTTGAAAAGAAGTACGCCAGAGCAAAATCGTTGTGAGCGTTCTGTCTGGTGTGTTTTTTAATGACTGTTCAAAAGCCAGATTATTGATTTGACCGTTCCAAAAACCGGGTGCCAGTGGTGCAGTCGTGTAATCAATGCCCTCTTTGACAAGACGCAACAAATTTCTAAATTCTGGGGGATCAGCACTTTTCCAACCAGTTTGCGTCAGGCGCGTGATCAGCGCCTGCTCATCTGGCGTAACGATAGCAAATGCCAACGGTTGTGACGGAGCGCCTAAAATTGTCATTGTCTGCGATAGTTTTTGTGCCTTTAATACTTCTAAAAGTGGTCGATTTATCTCGGTAGTTGGTAAATTTGTTGGCGTACGGATAAGCGGTTTGTTCATCACTACGTAACTAATAACGCCAACGAACGCAATCGCAGTAAGACCAAGTACAGCAGCACTCCTTTGTTTATTGATCGGCACATTCCATTCAATCTGCCCCCGGGCACAGAGCCATTCATTTACGCTTACACCAGCGATCAACCATAGTGTTCCAACGAGATAACCTGCCCAGACGTCACTCAAATAATGAATACCAAGCACCATACGACTAAGCCCAATCGCGAGAACAAGCCCACCAATTGAGAAAAATAATTTCACTCGTATGTGCCACTGCATCGCCGATCGAATCAATAAATAGCCAATAAATCCGTAGAAGGTAAGCGCCACCGTCGCATGGCCACTGGGAAAGGAGAATGAAGATTCAGATATGACGGCCTCTATCGGCTGAGAACGATGAATGGCTAATTGGCTCAACATCAAAAATAACAAAGAACCCAATGTAGACATCACTAAACCAGCAGCGGCAAATTTACGGTTTACCAACCAGAGACCTAAGCATGCGACAAGGAGGAGCACGGCAACCAACGGTATATCCGCCAGATTGGAGATCCAAACAAATGGAGGAATAACAGCTGGATCGCGAAAAGCGGCAATTAGCTGGGCGGTTGCATGGTCAACTGAAACAATCGGATCTGATGAGAAAATATCCTCGACAAGACCCGCGAACAACGCGAGAACATAAATGAAAATTAGTGAGAGCAGTGTCAGTGGAAGGCCATAAAAATGTGAGCGGTCAATTCGGGTTGCGAGAAAATGGATACTTTTTGGATGCTTGCGTACCCAGCGACGCAGATACAGATTATGGCGCAGAGCAACCTGAAATGAGCGACCAAACGATACGATAAATCGCCACACTTCGCGTCCCTGACGCATGACGAACCGTTGCAGAAGCCAAAGCAATATCCAGATAATAACGACAAGAAGCAGTAACAAACCAGCACGAGATATCCAGACCTGCGCCAGCTTGATCGATTGCCCGAACAGATACCCAGCACCGACCCATTGTAAGCCCCATCCAATCGCACCCAGCACATTCCAGAACAGGAATGTACGATAATGCATACCAACTGTACCGGCGATAAAAGGCGCTATTTCTTTGAGACTCGGAATAAAACGCCCCAAAAACACACTTTTGCCACCATGTAGATCAAAGAATTGTTGTGCTTTCTGAAAGTGTTCAGCGGTCAGAAACCAAATGCCATCCCGAAGCCATCGATTACCATAGCGTTGCCCTAACCAATAATTAAGGTTGTCGCCTAATATCGCGCCAAAAATGGCAAACCACAAAATATCGCCAAAGTCGAAATAACCGTTGGCTGTTAAGCCCCCTAACAACAATAAAAATACTGAACCGGGCAAGAACAACCCAACAACAAGCGCCGTTTCCAGAAGTGCAGAGAAGAAGGCAAACCAATATCCGAGCATCCGAAAATGCTCGAACGATGGTAGAAGCGCCTGAAAGAGTTGATCCATGCCAGTTTTATTGATGTGAAGAGGCTTATCTCAGTTCAGCGTCAATCGCTAAAGCCAGCACATCATCCACTTGAATTTGACCGGTTGTGAATAATCTGTCTTTTGCCGTTATTTCGATCTGCTTCATTGCATCTATCAACAACTTAACCAGAAAATCAGGGTTAAATTTGTCTGTATTCATCAGCAGGTCAAAGGCATCCGGGTTATCGGCCAATTCACCGTAAAATTCCTGGATAAATAAAGACTGCACGTTGTCCGCCTGTTTTATCCGTGCTTCAGCCTCATCCAGAGACACATGATATTGTTCAATCACTTGTCTGATCCGATACTCGACGGATGCTTGTATCCGCACGTTCAGCACGTCATCCATTCCATGA
>QKFI01000338.1 GCA_003251455.1 Tolumonas sp. | reverse complement strand
GCGTAACAACAAGCGAGAACAATCCCCGGGATCCAATACAACGAAGGAGAAAAGCAGCCCAACGGAGACAAAAATAAACGAGCCAGTACCATTCCCAGCCAAGCCACCAAACCAATATGCATACCTGAGATTGCCATTAAATGGATCAATCCGTGATTACGAAGCAACTGCCAGTCGATGTCATCAACTTCTGTTTGTTCACCAAAAATCAGCGCCATGATTAATCCTTCCGAGGATAAACCTTTGGTTAATTTTTTTGTTTGTTCAATCCAATGATCCCGCCAATGCTTTCCAACATGTTGATGTTCGGAAATAGATACAATTTTTCCAGTAGCCGTTACACCTTTCCCCAACAACCAACGGATAGAATTAAATGAACCGGGATTATTAAGCCTGTGGGGTAATCGAAGTTTTACTTTAGCGACTAGTTGTTCGCCAGAAACATACTTTTTTGAAGCAGGAACAGAAAGGCGCACTTTTGGTTTAGGCCAGTATTGGTGCTCATTAATACGATCAATTTGAGCGAGGATCTGCTGTTTGCCTTTTTTGATGTTTGTATCTTTTACTGTGATCTGTACTGAGTGGCTAATAGTCGGTTCAATGACTTCGCTTGATAACCACTGTGTAGATAGATAAAAAAAGCAGATAGCCCAGCTGACGCCCAGACAAATGGCAGCAATAAAAACCTGCCTTTGATACAGAACTACACCAATGGGAACTAAGAGGAAACCACACCATAATGGCGGTAAAACAGGCCAAATTAAAGCACTAATAATACCGGCAGCAATACCAAATGTAATTCGTTCCATAATGAATATCGACGGAATAGATATTACATTCTCTACTGAGAAGGTTGTCATGCAGAGCTGTCTGATATGACTGTAGCCATTTTCAACCGGATAAATATTAACCAATCAAATCATTAAAGGTTGCTTATTTCACATAAAAGCGAGAAAACTAGGGTGGTTTTAGATACGAATACTCTAATGAGTGTCATAATCGGGCAGCATTATGCTTGTATGCAGCCGCATGGCAGTGATGATGTTTTCTCTATTCACACGACTGCTGTGTAAAATAATGGGGTGAAATAACTATAAGATGGATATCTTAGTTTCCATTTTTTCTGATTACGGCTATGTTGCCGTATTTTTGATCTTGCTTCTCTGTGGATTTGGATTACCCATCCCTGAAGATATTACACTGGTAGCCGGAGGAATTATTTCCGGACTCGGTTACGCCAATGTTCACACAATGTTCTTCGTCTGTATGGCTGGTGTCTTAATTGGTGATGGCACCATGTTTATGCTGGGCCATATTTTCGGCCAGCGCATTCTGGGATTTGCTCCAATCCGTCGGATTGTAACCCCCCAACGATTCGCACAGGTTCAGGAAAAGTTTGTAAAATATGGGAACTGGGTGCTATTTGTAGCGCGTTTTTTACCAGGTCTACGCTCTCCCATTTTCATCAGTGCAGGAATGAGTCGCCGCATTTCTATCTGGCGTTTTTTGATCATGGATGGCCTCGCCGCCTGTATTTCCGTGCCTATCTGGGTCTATCTTGGTGATTATGGCGCTTATAACCGCGGCTGGTTACTGCATATGATCAAACGCGGTCAAACTGGTATCTATCTCCTGATCGCGATTGGTGCCTGCGTATTACTTTTCCTTTATTTCCGGCATAAAAGTAAAAAAAAACAGCAGAAATAGTCTGACAATACAAAAAACCAGCTAAACAGCTGGTTTTTTATTTTGGTTATCGCCCTAACTCTCTGGCTGGCAATAATTTACTAGCCTTCCAGGAAGGATAAAGCGTCGCAATAAGACTCATCAAGATTGCAGCCAATGTGACAATGACCAAATCAATCGCATGGAGTTCCGAAGGTAAAAAATCAATAAAATAGATTTCTGGATTCAGGAACTGATAACCAGTAATGGCTTCGATCCCTTTGATGATTGAAGATAAATATTGAGATAAAAATGCGCCTAACAAAGCACCACTGAAGGCACCAATCAAACCATTAACCATACCTTGGGTCATGAAAATAAGACGGATCTGCCAAAGCCCCGCCCCCATGGTTTTCATAATTGCAATATCACCGCGTTTCTCATTCACTGCCATGACCAATGTCGATACGATATTGAAACAAGCAACGGCGACAACCATCAGTAACACAACATACATGACTGTGCGAACCATCTGTATGTCCTGATAAAGGTATCCCTGAGAGGTCATCCAACTATGCAGATACATACGATAAGGCAGATGATTTGCAGCATTGAATGCAATTTGATGCGCAGATAAAACGTCACTGACCTCGATACTTAATCCTTTAACCTGATCAGTCCATCCCAGCATGGCTTGCGCATCCTGAATATGGATATATCCCAATAAGCCATCCAACTGCCCACCTAGCTTTAGCAAACCGACTATCTTAAACTGACGCTGCATTGGTGCTGCAAAACTAGAGGCGGCATCTTTATCCGGAACAAGCATTGTGACGCTATCGCCAATATTTACATGAAGTTTCTGAGCAATTTGCTGACCAATAATGACACCGTTTTCTCCCGGCTTTAATTCGTTCAGCCCATTACCTGTCATGTAGTTGTCAGCATCAGAGATGTTCCGTTCAACATTCGGTAACACACCTCTTAACTGGACTGCTTTCATCTTTTCACCAGACTCCAGCATACCATTGAGTGGAATTAACGGTGCGACAGCTGTAATACCGGGCTGTTGTTTCAATATATCAGCGGCCTGTTGCCAGTCAGATAACCCACCAGAGACCATTTCCACTTCAGCATGAGGGATCACCGCCAGTACGCGTTGTCGTAATTCCCGTTCAAAACCATTCATCGCTGATAAGCCAAGAATTAACGCCATCACACCGAGTGCAATTCCAGCTATAGATGAGGCAGAAATAAAGCTGACAAAACGGCTACTTTGTTTGTTTCGGCTATAACGCAGCCCCACAAATAAGAAAAAAGGACGAAACATCAAATCACTCCCGGCTGTAACACGCCATCCGTCATGTGTACCTGACGTTTCAGCTTCCCAGCTAATTCACGGTCATGTGTGACAACAACAAATGCAGTATTTAACTCTTCGTTCAATTGGCACATTAATTCATAAATTGATGTTGCACTTTTATGGTCTAAATTACCGGTCGGTTCATCAGCAAGCACTAAGCGAGGCTCATTGACTAATGCCCGGGCAATCGCAACTCGTTGCCGCTCGCCACCAGATAACTCAGAAGGCCGATGCGTTAAACGGTGAGCTAGTTCAACACGCTCCAACATTACCGATGCTTTTTCAGTTGCCTTTTTCACCGACATGCCACCAATGAGTAATGGCATTGCAACATTTTCCATCGCAGAGAATTCGCCCAGTAAGTGATGGAACTGGTACACAAATCCGAGTTGTTGGTTACGGAATTTAGCTTGCTCCTTCGCGCTCCATGCATAGATATCCTGCCCTTCATAATGCACAGAACCAGAGGTAGGAGAATCCAGCGCACCTAACAAATGAAGCAAGGTACTTTTCCCTGAACCAGAACTACCTACAATGGCTAGCATATCCTTTGATGCAATGCTTAATGAAATCCCCCTCAGAACAGCGGTTTCCATCGCTCCTTCCTGATAGGTTTTGATCAAATGCTGACAACTTAACAAAGTGTTATTCATAACGTAATGCCTCTGCAGGGCGAACACTGGCAGCACGATATGCGGGGTACAGCGTTGCCAAAAAACTCATGAGTAAAGCACCGATGACGATACTTGCAATTTGTAATGGTTCGATATCAACCGGTAAACCACCACCACCAGCAGCCATGTAAAAATTCAAGCCAATTAAATTTAATAATGGATTCAAATAGTGACTGAGTATCAAACCGGCAATAGCTCCCAATAAGCCACCGAAGACACCACTCCAAAGACCTTGAATGATAAAAATATGCATGACAGAAGAGCGATTCATCCCCATTGTCCGCAAAATGGCAACCTCGCCTTGTTTATCCATGACGATCATGACAAGCGAAGACAGAATATTGAAAGCCGCGACCAGAATGATCAACACCAGCATCAGACTCATGATGTGTTTTTCCATTGCAACAGCACGGAAAAGCTCTCCCCGGTCAATCCGCCAATCCTGTAAGACAAGTGATTCAGGTAGATCAGATTGAGAAATTAATGAGGTGTTAAATGCATCATCAAGCCAGACTCGCCATCCGGTGATGTTATCTGCCGGATAACGTAATAAACGTCTGGCGTCATCGATATTCATCAGTGCAATTTGATCATCGACTGGCGATCCCATATCAAAGACGCCCACAACATGAAATAAACGCTGAGATGGCACTCGTCCCATTGGGGTAAATCGGCTACCCTCTGTCACCAGTACGCGAATATTGTCACCAGGCATGACAGCTAACCGTTCAGCTAACGCACCGCCTAAAATAATATTAAAAGCTCCTGTTTTTAAACGGGATAAAACATGACGCCCAACCGTTTCTGTCATTAAATCGGAGGAAGGATAGTTCTCAGGGTTGATACCTTGCAACAGCACAGGTGCAAGGCTCCCCGGGCTCTGAATCATTCCCTCAGTGGTTATAAACGGTGCAGCAGCTTTTACATGAGGCAAGTGAGTGATCGCTTTTTCGTAATGTTGCCACTCACTCAACTGACCATCAGCTGTGGTCACAATGCCATGCGGAACAACCCCTAAAATCCGGTTCTTCAGCTGTGCTTCAAAGCCGTTCATCACAGAACTCACGACTATCAGCGCCATAACACCGATCGCGATACCAAAAGTGGAAAATATTGAAATAAAAGAAGCAAACCGATTATTGCTTCTGGCGCCAGCATACCGAAGACCGATAGCCAGACTGACTGGTTGAAAAAGGAAAGATTTCACGCCGTGTCCAAACGTTGCGCATTCCGAGAGTTAGCGGATAATAAAGAGTATAAGTCGACTCAACAAGGGTTTCGCAATGGGCGAGCTGTATTTTAGTGTACAACACTGTCTTTCTATCAGTGTTATTCCTATGGAGTCGGATTTCAAACTATCCGAGCAAGCAGTTTTTGAAGCTGAAAATATATCTTCGTGAAGAGGCTAGCGCTGTATATTGTGTTATGCCAGAGTGACACGGATTCTGTCTCAGGATGAATTTTCACTCATGACTGCCAAATACAGTTTGATACAGAATAATAATTGCAGACTTCGGATACTAGCTTGTATTCACCAGCAATCCATATAACTGCGAGACATAGCAGTTAAAAAATATACTTTAACCTGAATATTTCCGATGAATTATTTTTCCTTTTCTCTGAAAGATTACTCAAAGCAGCGTACGACATTCGGACAATTAACTGGTAGCAGCCTAGCTTTAGCTGCAAGTGAGCTGGTGAAGCAACAAAAACGTCCTGTCATTCTATTAACGCACGATACTCCTACTGCCCTGATGCTTGAACAGGAATTGGGCTATTTATTAAAACCAGAAAATATACCGGTCCGCTTATTTCCTGATTGGGAAACCTTACCTTATGATACGTTTTCTCCGCATCAGGACATCATCTCACAGCGGATAGAAACGCTTTATCATCTACCGAGAATGCAACAGGGGCTGATTATTCTCCCTGTTTCAACATTGATGCTACGAACTGCGCCAGCAAGCTACATCGACGGTCATAGTCTGTTAGTGAAACCTGGTGATAAGCTCGATCTACATCAATTGCGTCAACGATTAGAGAACGCGGGATACACCGCAGTCGAGCAAGTATTGGAACATGGTGAGTTCGCTGCGAGAGGTTCATTACTTGACCTATTTCCAATGGGCGCTGAACAGCCTTACCGCATTGATTTCTTTGATGATGAAGTCGATACCATCAGAGGGTTTGACCCAGACACGCAGCGTTCTCATGACCCTGTAAAAGAAGTCAGATTACTACCGGCACATGAATTCCCTACTGATAAAAATGCCATTGAGCTTTTCAGACAAAGATTTCGTGAGCTATTCGACGCGAGCCGAACTCCTGACTCGATCTATCAGCAAGTCACAAAAGGGTTTTGGCCTGCGGGTATCGAATACTATCTCCCCATGTTCTTCGAACAAACAACAACACTACTCGATTATCTACCCACAGAAAGTGTGATTCTAACGGTTGGTGATATTCATCAGGCATCGCAACAGTTTTGGGATGACGTCAATCATCGTTATGAAGATCGGCGCTATGATCTGAGCAGACCTTTATTACCGCCTTCTCAGATCTATCTGCCTACAGATCAGTTATTTACATTACTCAAAGAAAAAACACAGTTCTTGCTGGAACCATTGCCAATCGAAGAACGAGCTGGTCGAATTAATCTTGCAGTCAATCAACTCCCTGAACTAACCATTCAATCTGGTGCCGAAGAACCATTAGAAGCGCTACAGCGTTTTCTGGGTCTTTTTAGTGGTCGGGTTTTATTCTCTGTCGAGTCAGAAGGTCGTCGAGAAGCATTATTAGAATTACTCGCACCGCTAAAAATTAAATTACCAATCTTTGGGTCTTTCTCCGATTTTACCGAGAAAAAAGAACAGATCGGTATTGTTGTCAGTCCGCTGGAATCCGGGTTCATCCTCCCCGAGCAGTCATTCGCTTTGATCTGCGAAAACAATCTGTTCGGGCAAAAAATAGCACAACGCCGCCGTCGTGATAAAAAATCCAATGCAAACAATGAAGCAATCGTCCGCAATTTAGCTGAATTGTCGACAGGACAACCCGTGGTGCATTTGGATCATGGTGTTGGCCGTTATCTGGGGCTGCAGACAATCGATGCAGGTGGAGTCGCTGCTGAATACCTGACACTTGAATATGCCGGGAATGACAAGCTCTATGTGCCTGTCACATCGCTACACCTCATCAGTCGTTATAGCGGGAGTGAAAACCCACCATTACACAAATTAGGCGGTGAAGCTTGGGTGAAAGCCCGGAAAAAAGCTATCGACAAAATTCGTGATGTTGCGGCTGAATTACTCGATATTTATGCGAAACGTGCAGCGCGTCCTGGGCTTGCATTTAAACATGACAAAGATGCTTATCGTAAATTCAGTGCAGGTTTCCCATTTGAAGAAACCGAAGATCAGTTAAATGCTATTAATGCAGTACTCAGTGATATGTGTCAGGCCAAAGCCATGGATCGCTTGGTTTGCGGTGATGTTGGTTTTGGTAAAACCGAGGTCGCGATGAGAGCCGCCTTCGTGGCCGTACACGGCGGTAAACAAGTCGCCGTTCTGGTACCAACCACGTTGCTGGCGCAACAACACTATGAGAATTTCCGCGATCGTTTTGCTAACTGGCCAGTCAATATCGAAGTAATGAGCCGGTTTAAAAGTGCCAAAGAGCAAAAAACAGCCATTGAAGCACTGGCTGAAGGCAAAATTGACATCATTATCGGCACTCATAAATTACTTTCCGAAGAACTCAAATTTCAGGATCTCGGATTATTAGTCGTCGATGAAGAACACCGTTTTGGCGTCCGACAGAAAGAACGCATCAAATCATTGCGCGCAGATGTAGATATCCTGACACTGACCGCAACGCCAATCCCAAGAACCTTGAATATGGCGATGTCGGGTATGCGCGATCTTTCAATCATCGCGACACCACCGGCGAAACGTTTAGCCATTAAAACATTTGTACGCCAATACGATAAAACTGTGGTTCGGGAAGCAATCCTACGTGAATTGAAACGTGGTGGACAAGTATATTACTTACACAACAATGTAGAAACGATTGAAGACACAGCCAAGAAATTAACCGAATTAGTGCCTGAGGCACGAATTGCAATCGCACATGGTCAAATGCGGGAACGTGACCTCGAAAAGGTTATGTCTGATTTCTATCATCAAAGACAAAACGTATTGGTGTGTACCACGATCATCGAAACAGGTATCGACGTACCGAGCGCCAACACCATTATCATGGATCGCGCAGATAATCTCGGTCTTGCACAACTGCATCAACTCCGAGGACGTGTTGGCCGTTCACACCATCAGGCCTATGCATATCTGTTAACACCGCATCCGAAGCAAATGACAAAAGATGCGGTGAAACGACTTGAAGCAATTGAATCGCTGGAAGATCTAGGTGCAGGATTTGTGCTTGCAACCCACGATTTAGAGATCCGTGGTGCAGGTGAACTGCTGGGTGAAGAACAAAGTGGTCAAATTGAATCCGTCGGTTTTACCCTTTATATGGAAATGCTGGAACAGGCGGTGAAAGCATTACAGGAAGGGAAAGAGCCTACGCTTGAGCAATTGATGTCTGACCACACAGATATCGAATTACGTATTCCGGCTCTCTTGCCTGATGACTACATCCCAGATGTAAACATGCGCCTCTCGATTTATAAACGTATTGCCAGCTGTTCATCTCAGGAAGAAATCGATGAACTGAAAATTGAACTGATCGATCGATTTGGTTTGTTGCCGCAACCAGCGCAAAACTTAATTCAAATCGCTCGGTTCAGACTTTTAGCAAAACCGCTTGGATTAAAACGGATCGAGATTGGAGACAAAGGCGGCTTTATCGATTTCAGTCAGGAAACGAAGATTGATCCAATGTTTATCGTGAATCTGATTCAAACTCAGCCTCGTTTATACAAAATGGATGGCCCAACACGGTTACGGTTCAATTTACCGAGTGAAGATGTAAAAGCCCGGTTTTCCATGGTAGAGCAAATGCTCACCGCCTTTGCTGATCATCAAACCAAATAGCAAGACCAAAAAAAGGACGCATTCGCGTCCTTTTTCATTCACAAAACAGATTACTCAGTCATCGGCACGTTATCAGAAGCTGCAGGTTTTGCCTCTTCTTGTGCTTCAACTACTGGAGCCTGAACAGCTTCTTCAGCAGCTACTGCTGTTTCTTCAGCAACCACTGGTGCTGGTTGTTCATCACGTTTCGCTTCTTTGATTGATAAACGAATACGACCCTGACGATCTACTTCCAGAACTTTCGTGCGAACAATGTCACCAACTTTCAGGTAATCGGCTACGTCTTTCACGCGCTCTTCAGTGATCTGTGAAATATGAACCAGACCATCTTTACCTGGCAGGATGTTCACGAATGCACCGAATTCAGCCAGACGAGTAACTTTACCTTCGTAAATACGACCCACTTCAACTTCTGCAGTCAGCGCTTCAATACGACGAATTGCTTCGTTTGCAGACTCACCACTTACAGCAGCGATCTTCACAGTACCATCATCTTCCAGCTCGATCGTTGTGCCAGTTTCTTCGGTCAGTGCACGAATGACTGAACCGCCTTTTCCGATCACATCTTTGATTTTTTCTGGGTTGATTTTAATTGTGTGAATACGTGGCGCGAAATCAGAGATATCGTTACGAGCTTCACCAATCGCTTTATCCATGACAGACAGAATGTGCAGACGAGCTTCACGAGCCTGTTTCAGAGCGATCTGCATGATTTCTTTGGTAATACCTTCAATTTTGATGTCCATCTGCAGTGCAGTAACACCGTCAGAAGTACCTGCAACTTTAAAGTCCATATCACCCAAGTGGTCTTCATCACCCAGAATATCAGACAGAACCACAAAGCTATCTTCTTCTTTCACCAGACCCATTGCGATACCAGCAACAGACGCTTTAATTGGTACACCCGCATCCATCAGCGCCAGGGAAGAACCACACACTGAAGCCATAGAAGAAGAACCGTTTGA
>QKFI01000378.1 GCA_003251455.1 Tolumonas sp. | reverse complement strand
TGCGGTCGTTTACGCTCCACGCAACCTAATTTAAGTGTTCGCTACCATCAAGGGATGTCAGACGATTTCCTCAATGCTTGCTTATCCGTGATCCGTTGTGGTTTTGGCATGCCAGCGTTTAACAACGATGAAATTGTGATCCCTGAATTTATGAAATTAGGCGTTGAAAAAGCGGATGCTTATGATTACTCGGCGATCGGCTGTATCGAAACGGCTGTGCCTGGTAAATGGGGCTATCGTTGTACCGGGATGAGTTTCCTGAATTTTCCGCGTGTGCTGTTAGCTGCGCTGGAGCAAGGCCGTGATGCCACAACAGGACAGATTTTCCTGCCACAGGATAAAGGATTATCTATCGGAAATTTCGCCTCCTTTGATGAAGTGATGCAAGCGTGGGATCAACAAGTTCGATATTACACCCGAAAGGCAGTCGAGATTGATTGCATCATCGACACCATGCTTGAAGAAAATGCGCACGACATAATCTGTTCAGCATTGATCGATGATTGTATTGAACGTGGAAAAACTGCAAAACAGGGCGGTGCAAAATATGACTGGATATCCGGACTACAAGTTGGGATTGCGAATACGGGTAATAGTTTGCAGGCAATCAAGGATTTTGTTTTTGGTGGCAAATTGTCTCAACAACAGATGGCAGAGTTACTCGCTGATAATTTCAACGGTGATGATGGGGAGGTAACACGGCAATTATTACTAAACCGGGTGGCTAAGTTTGGTAATGATGAAGATGAAGTCGATATGCTGCTGGTTGACGCGTATCAATCCTTTATTGATGAAATTGGACGTTACCACAATACCCGTTTTGGCCGAGGACCAATCGGTGGGGGGTATTATGCGGGGACGTCTTCAATTTCAGCGAATGTACCGTTCGGTGCCGGGACAATGGCAACACCGGATGGCAGAAAAGCGGGTACTCCCTTGGCAGAAGGTGCAAGTCCATCTTCCGGAACGGATAGTCATGGACCAACCGCTGTCTTTAATTCTATCGGTAAACTGCCGACACCGGCTATTTTGGGTGGGGTATTGCTGAATCAGAAATTAAACCCGCAAAGCCTCATTGAAGTACGGGATCGTCAGAAATTAATGATGATGTTGAGAACATTCTTCGAGGTACATAAAGGATGGCATGTTCAATACAACATTGTATCGCGCGAAACATTACTGGAAGCGAAAGCACATCCTGAAGACTATCGGGATTTAGTGGTTAGAGTCGCAGGTTATTCTGCGTTCTTTACTGCATTATCGCCGGATACTCAGGACGATATTATTGCGCGTACCGAACATCATCTCAGTCATTGATTTATGTATAAAAAACCGGCTTGTGAGCCGGTTTTTTGAAAAAAGAAGGTTTCGATTAAACGTTGAAGAGGAAGTTCATAATATCGCCATCTTTGACGATATAGTCTTTCCCTTCTGCACGCATCTTGCCTGCTTCTTTTGCGCCTTGTTCACCTTTATAAGTGATAAAGTCTTCAAATGCGATGGTCTGAGCGCGGATAAAACCTTTTTCAAAATCGGTGTGAATTTTACCTGCGGCCTGTGGCGCAGTTGCACCAACTGGAATGGTCCATGCGCGGACTTCTTTTACACCAGCAGTGAAGTAGGTTTGCAGATTCAGTAATTTGTAACCTGCACGAATCACACGGTTCAGGCCTGGCTCTTCTAAACCCAGCTCTGCCATGAATTCTTCACGATCGGCTTCGTCCATATCAGCTAAATCAGCTTCAATTGCAGCACAAACAGGCACAACAACGGAACCTTCAGCATCAGCAATTTCACGAACTTTATCGAGGTATGGATTGTTTTCAAATCCATCTTCATTTACGTTCGCGATATACATGGTTGGTTTCAACGTCAGGAAGCTTAAATAGCGGATCGCTGCTTTTTCTTCTTTGGTCAGATCCAGTGCACGCAACATACCAGCTTCAGCCAAGTGTGGCAGACACTTCTCAAGTGCTTCCAGTTCGACTTTTGCATCTTTATCGCCACCTTTGGCTTTTTTCTGAACACGTTGAATCGCACGTTCACAAGTATCCAAGTCTGCCAGCGCTAACTCGGTATTGATGGTTTCAATATCTTCTGCCGGGTCTACCTGACCTGCAACGTGAATGATGTTTTCATTTTCAAAACAACGAACCACGTGGCCAATTGCATCAGTTTCACGAATATTGGTCAGGAATTGGTTCCCTAAACCTTCACCCTTCGATGCGCCTTTTACCAGACCTGCAATGTCAACGAATTCCATTGTTGTTGGTACGGTGCGTTGTGGTTTCACGATTTCAGCCAGTTGATCCAGACGAGGATCAGGCATTGGAACCACACCAGTATTTGGCTCAATGGTACAGAACGGGAAGTTTGCTGCTTCAATACCCGCTTTTGTCAGTGCGTGGACTTACCTACGTTGGGTAAGCCAACGATGCCGCATTTAAAACCCATAGTGGTGTATTCCTCAATATCAGGTCGTTGCTTTAAAGCTATGCAAACGATGCATCGCTTTAGTCATATCATTACTAAAAATTAATTCGGTTGAGCGAACGGCTTCATCAAGCGCTTGATCGATCAACTGTTGTTCGGATTGCGGCGCTTTGGTTAAGACAAAACCAACCACTTGTTCTTTACTTCCAGGGTGGCCGATCCCTAAACGTAAGCGAAAGAAATTATTATTATTGCCCATTTTATTAATAATATCTTTTAACCCGTTGTGGCCGCCATGTCCGCCACCTTGCTTAAATTTCGCAACGCCGGGTGGGAGATCGAGTTCATCGTGGGCAACTAAAATCTGTTCAACCGGAATTTGGAAAAATTTGGCCAACGCTGCTACAGACTTTCCACTCAGATTCATGAATGTGGTTGGGATCAGCAGACGTACGTCCTGTCCTGCAATCTGGATCCGGCCTGTCAGTCCGAAATACTTGGTATCTTCACGCAGTGATCCATTGTAACGGTTTGCTAATGCTTCAATATACCAGGCGCCAGCATTATGACGTGTTTTTGCATATTCAGAGCCTGGATTTGCCAGACCAACGATTAACTGAATAGGCGAGCTCATTAGGATACTCCGACTGTCAGAAAGAAAACTGGCCTTTATCAGGCCAGTTGCAGAGGGATATCTTTACTGGTGCGAACAATATTATTTTCGACATCCAGATAAACCAAGCTTGGTTTATGCTCTTTTACTTCATCTTCTGACATCGGCCCGTAAGCACAGATGATCACTCGATCACCGACAGCTGCTTTACGTGCTGCAGCGCCGTTCAACGAAATCATACGTGAACCGCGTTCACCTGAAATAGCATAGGTTGAGAAACGTTCGCCATTCTCTACGTTGTAGATATCAATCGCTTCATATTCTACGATACCGGCTGCGTCGAGCAGATCCTGATCGATTCCGCAAGAGCCTTCATAATTCAGTACTGC
>QKFI01000189.1 GCA_003251455.1 Tolumonas sp. | reverse complement strand
GTTAATTAACGATGACTCTGCTTAGGGTTTTCTGAATTATTCGCATCACAACTTCCCCTCATGTTCCTTCAACGATTCATGCTCCAATGTTGTTTTAAAAGCACGAGTTGAAAGGCATAAAAAGCAAAGAGAAATGTTGAAATGGGTATTTTGATTTGGATGAATAGAAAATAATGGGTAAAAAAATAGCCGGATTTTTTAAACCGGCTATTTTAAAAGGGCTGAAACAAGCGGACTAACCGCATTGTTGCGCTCATGGCTTATGACCAGAACAGGCTTTGAGCCAAAACGAATGCTGATGTAGCGGTAAAGCAAGCAGTTAAAGTTGCTACTTCTCTCAGGGTTTGTTTTGTTTTTGCAGTCATGATGTAACTCCTTAAATGTGATTTACATCACAAATACTACGCCTGCCGCTGCAAAAAACAACACGTGGATAACATTTTTTTTACAAGAAAACAGAAATATTGAACCCACTAAAGATTATGTGTGATTTTTTCTGTTGATCGGTCATCACTCTCTGTATGATACCGACCCCTTTTAATGACCTGTGGTGTAATTCAACACAGCTAAATGTAACTGATAGGAAAAATCAAATGAGCGCTTTACCAGCCTGCCCTAAATGTAACTCAGAATACACTTACGAAGACGGGATTATGTTTGTCTGCCCTGAGTGTGGACATGAGTGGCCACAACAAGCCGAAGTACAGGCGGAAGAGGTCAAAGTCGTTCGTGATGCTGTGGGTAATGAATTGCAAGATGGCGATACCGTCACTGTCATCAAAGATCTGAAAGTCAAAGGTTCATCTCTGGTCGTAAAAATCGGTACCAAAGTAAAAAATATCCGTCTGGTTGACGGCGACCACGATATCGATTGCAAAATCGATGGTATCGGTGCGATGGGCCTGAAATCCGAATTCGTGAAAAAAGTTTAAATCTAATCTTACCGGGTGTTGATCACCCGGTTCTATTATCCTTTCCGGCTAAGGCCTTATCTCAGGAACACTCCGTGACCAACAACGATATTTTGCGTCGCCTCCGTTATGTTTTTAGTTATAACGATACACAAATGATCCAAATTTTTGCGCTTGCGAATTGGGAAGTAACCGCGAGCGATATCAACGGTTGGCTAAAGCATGAAGAAGAACCGGAATATGTTCGCTGTGATGACATGAGTTTCAATTGCTTTTTGAATGGTTTGATTATTCATCGTCGTGGCCCGAAAGACGGCGAAGCACCGAAACCTGAAAAGACAGCCATCAATAACAATCAAATCTTCAGAAAATTGAAAATCGCGCTCGATTTCAAGGATGACGATATTTTAGCTGCCATGAAATTGGCAGACTTTAATATGAGTAAACATGAACTGAGCGCATTCTTCCGCAAACCGGATCATAAAAACTACCGCGAGTGTAAAGATCAGATCCTGAGATATTTCCTGAAAGGCATTCAGATGAAATACCGCCCAGGAATTTCAGAAACTGCGGCTAGTGCAGCGAGCAAAGCCACCAAACAAGCAGCTGTTGCAAAGAAATCCTCGCCTTGGGATTCCACTAAAAAATAATGTATACCCAAACCACTTGAAGTTGCAGGTAGGCGGCAAGTGAAGAGACCCCATGAGCATAGATAAACTATGTGATTGGGGTGATTGAACGCAGCCAACACCGCTGCGACTCCAAGTAGGAAGGTGTAATTACGAACTGCAGGAGAGCATTGAACATCCTGCTTTTCGCTTCGCCCAATCTGGCCGTTTTTGCGCGAACTGTTCTTTCCCCGCTTGTTCCTGATAAGGATGTCGCATCACCTCAAGTAAATCAGAGATTGGTTGATAATTCCCCTGCTCTGCCGCATCAATCACCTGTTGAGATAGATAATTTCTCAGGACATAACAAGGATTCACCTGATTCATTTTTTCTTTTCGTAAATGAGCATCAACTGATTCAGTGCTTGCTCTTTCACTATATTCATTTAACCAAGCTTCAAATTCCGGTAAGTATTGTTGATAGAGTGATTCAGAGTAAAAAGCATCCGCCAGAACAGAAAGGTGAGGATTTTTCAGATCGATATCAGCTAATCGGCGGTAAAAGATCGTCATATCAACTTCAGCTTTTGTCATGAGTTCAAACAACCGATCAACAAGCAGGCTGTCATCATCATGCCATTGAGAGAACCCCAGCTTAGCTGCCAGCATTTGCCCCATTTTTTCAGCAAAAACCTCATCAAACCTGGACAAACCAGCCGTGAGAATTTCATGATCGGTCATCACCGTACCGAGCGCTTCCGCAAACCGATGAAGGTTCCAGCGAGCAATCGCTGGTTGACGTCCAAAACAATAACGCAACCCTTCTGCATCGGTGGTGTTTGGTGTCCAGTAAAGGTCGAAGTTATCAATCCAGCCGTACGGACCATAATCAATGGTCAGCCCCAGGATCGACATATTGTCGGTATTCATCACGCCATGCACAAAGCCAACCCGCATCCATTCCACCATTAAGGTAGCAGTGGTTGAACAGACCTCATGAAACCACGCTGCACGCTGCTGATCTGTTGGTAATGATTGCAAATGAGGAAAATCACGCTCAATCGTAAAATTGATCAAACGGTTGAGTAGATCGAGTTCACCGCGCATTGCTGGTAACTGAAAATGCCCGAAACGAGTAAACGATGGTGAAACCCGACACACAATCGCACCCGGTTCCTGCTTCGGATGACCATCGTAAAACATGTCGCGCCAGACCTGTTCACCCGTTAAAACCAGACTTAGCGCTCGCGTCGTCGGTACACCCAGATGAAACATGGCTTCACTACAAAGGAATTCACGAATGGAAGAGCGAAGCACTGCTTTTCCATCTCCCCGACGGGAATAAGGCGTTCCACCAGCACCTTTCAATTGCAATTCCCAGCGCTGATTCTGATAAAGCAGCTCTCCTAATCCAATAGCCCGACCATCACCTAACTGCCCAGCCCATTGCCCGAACTGATGTCCACCATAGTTCGTTGCATAAGGTTGCATGCCATGAATTAAGTCACCACCGGATAGAGCCTGCAGCCAGTGCGATTGTTTCAGCTCGTTTTCATCAATGCCAAGCGCCGCACAAGCCTCCGAAGAAAAAGCGATTAACTTAGGTGCAGGCGGTAATGCAGGCATCACAGGTGACCATAATGCCCCCCAAACTTGCCGAGGTTGATTTTCACTTTCCTGATCACCGGGTAAATCTCGGATAAATCGGTTGTCGAATCGGTAATTTGTCATTCAATATCATTACTATGCTGACTATTAATCACCTATACGAATGAACCGGTGTGATCCGATCAGATCATGACTTAGTTTCCCATTTTGTTAAAAAATTAGCGTTCAAAAAAAATACAAAACATTGCAATCAACCCACCTTTTTGCGCAATTATTTATCAAAATATTGGCAAATATTAGTGAAAAACATCAAAAATAAACAAACTACCGCAAAAGGTGTTTGACAACCCAGATTAAAAAGCGTACTTATTATCCAACAGTTCGAAAAGGATACGTTTATGCGCTTAACTTCCCTGCTTCTACTCCTGCTTATCGCGAATCATCGCGCGGGTATGTAGCAGCCGGAATTAAGGCAGAAACATGAAAACCCGTGCAAATAGCGCGGGTTTTTTTATGCCGCCAGTGCACGAAATCAGATACCGAGGATACAGATATGTCAGATCGCGTCATCATATTCGATACCACGTTGCGGGATGGCGAACAGGCGTTGTCCGCCAGTTTAACTGTCCGTGAAAAATTACAGATCGCGATGGCACTGGAACGACTGGGCGTAGACGTGATGGAAGTTGGCTTCCCGGTTTCTTCTCCTGGTGATTTTGAATCCGTTCAGACAATCGCACGTCAAATTAAGAACAGCCGGGTTTGCGCATTATCCCGAGCTTTGCAAAAAGACATTGATGCGGCAGCTGAAGCATTAAAAGTTGCCGATCAGTTCCGTATCCATACCTTCTTGGCAACCTCTACCATTCACGTTGAAAGCAAGTTGAAGAAAAGCTTTGAAGACGTATTGGAAATGGGTATCAACGCGGTGAAATACGCGCGTCGTTTTACTGATGATGTTGAGTTTTCTTGTGAAGATGCGGGCCGTACGCCAATTGATAACTTATGTCGCATGGTTGAAGCAGCCATCAACGCTGGTGCGAAAACTATCAATATTCCGGACACAGTCGGTTATACCATTCCCTCAGAATTTAGTGGCATCATTCATAACTTGTTTAACCGTGTTCCTAACATCGATAAAGCAGTGATTTCCGTTCATTGCCATGATGACTTGGGTTTATCCGTTGCAAACTCAATTTCTGCAGTACAGATGGGTGCGCGCCAGATCGAATGTACGATGAACGGTATCGGTGAACGTGCGGGTAACACTTCTTTAGAAGAAGTCGCAATGATTCTGAAAACCCGTCAGGATCTGATTGGTGTTCATACCAACATCAAACATCATGAAATCATCCGTACCAGCCAGCTGGTTAGTCAATTGTGCAACATGCCTGTTCAGCCAAACAAAGCAATTGTTGGCGCGAATGCATTCTCGCACAGTTCAGGCATTCATCAGGATGGCGTGCTGAAATCGAAAAACACTTACGAAATCATTACCCCAGAAAGTGTCGGCTTAAATCAGAACACGCTGAACTTAACCTCTCGCTCAGGCCGCCATGTCATCAAGCACCGTTTAGCGTTGTTAGGTTATGGTGAAGGTTCTTATGATTTAGATCAGATTTATGCTAGCTTCCTGAAACTGGCTGATAAAAAAGGTCAGGTATTCGATTATGATTTGGAAGCCTTGTTATTCTTCAGTCAGTTACAGGAAGAGCCTGAATTCTACAAACTGAACTACTTAAGCGTGCAGTCTGGTGGCAGCATCATGGCGACTGCCAGCGTGAAAATGCAGGTAGGTGACGAAGAAATCACTGAAGCAGCAACAGGCAACGGCCCAGTTGATGCGGTCTATCAATGCATCAATCGTATTACCGGTTACGAAATCAATATCAGTAAATACGACTTGAAGAGCAAGGGTATCGGTAAAGATGCCTTGGGTCAGGTCGATATCGTCGCCGAATTCCAGGGGCGTAAATTCCATGGGATGGGTCTGGCAACAGACATCGTGGAATCATCAGCTCAGGCGCTGGTTCATGTAATTAATAATATTTATCGTGCTTTGCAGGTCGCAGAGCATAAAGAGCGTTTTGCACAAAAATCTGTCATGGAGACTCTGTAATGGCAAGTTACCAAATTGCGGTGTTGCCCGGTGATGGCATCGGCCCGGAAGTAATGGCCGAAGCGATCAAAGTACTGGACAAGGTTCAGTCCGTTTTTGGCTTTGAATTAAAATACAGCCAGCATGATGTCGGTGGGATCGCTATCGACAATCACGGTTGCCCGCTGCCTGAAAGCACCCTGAAAGCGTGTGATGAAGCAGATGCGGTCTTATTCGGTTCTGTAGGTGGCCCGAAATGGGAACATTTACCACCAAATGAACAGCCTGAACGTGGCGCACTGCTGCCATTACGTGGTCATTTCAAACTGTTCTGTAACTTACGCCCAGCGCAGATCCACAAAGGTCTGAATGCTTTATCACCACTGCGTGCAGATATTTCTGACCGTGGTTTTGATATCGTCTGTGTGCGTGAATTAACTGGCGGTATCTATTTCGGTCAGCCGAAAGGCCGTGAAGGCGAAGGCGCGATGGAAAAAGCATTTGATACCGAAGTGTATCACCGCTATGAAATCGAACGTATTGCAAAAATTGCATTCGAATCTGCACGCGTTCGTCGCAAAAAAGTCACTTCAATCGACAAAGCTAACGTATTACAGAGTTCTATTCTGTGGCGTCAGGTTGTGACTGAAGTTGCGAAAGGTTATCCGGATGTGGAACTGAACCACATGTATATCGACAACGCGACCATGCAGCTGGTGAAAGACCCATCTCAGTTCGACATTCTGCTGTGTTCTAACCTGTTCGGTGACATTCTGTCAGACGAATGCGCGATGATCACTGGCTCAATGGGCATGTTGCCTTCAGCAAGCCTGAACGCTGACGGTTTCGGTTTGTACGAACCAGCTGGCGGTTCTGCTCCTGATATCGCAGGCAAAGGCATTGCTAACCCTGTTGCACAGATCCTGTCTGCTGCGCTGATGCTGCGTTACAGCTTCAAAGAAGAGAAAGCTGCACTGTCGATTGAACGTGCAATTGCTGAAACATTGGCTGATGGATACTTCACTGGCGATTTAGCGCAAGGCGAAGGCAAACACCCAGTACAAAGCACCAGCGACATGGGTTCACAGATTGCGTCACGCATCCGGGAGATTTAATCATGGCAAAGACGCTGTATCAGAAAGTATTTGAAGCACATGTCGTTCATGAAGCGGCAGGTGAAACACCAATCATTTATATCGATCGTCATTTGGTTCACGAAGTGACCAGCCCGCAGGCTTTTGATGGTCTGCGCGAAAAAGGCCGTAAAGTTCGTCGCCCTGACCGTACCTGGGCAACGATGGATCACAACGTATCCACAACCTCGAATGACATCAATGCATCCGGCGAAATGGCTCGCATTCAGATGCAAACCCTGATGAAAAATACCGAAGAATTCGGTGTACCGTTATACGGTCTGAATCATGAGTGGCAAGGTATCGTACACGTAATGGGCCCTGAAATCGGTGTGACTTTACCTGGCACAACGATTGTTTGTGGTGACTCACACACTGCGACTCACGGTGCATTCGGTGCACTGGCGTTCGGTATTGGTACTTCTGAAGTTGAGCACGTTCTGGCGACACAATCGCTGAAACAAAATCGTGCGAAAACCATGAAAATCGAAGTGACTGGCAAAGTTGGCCCGGGTGTTACAGCAAAAGATATCGTGCTGGCAATTATCGGTAAAACCGGCACTGCCGGTGGTACTGGTTACGTGGTTGAATTCTGTGGTACTGCGATTCAGGCATTGACTATGGAAGAACGTATGACCGTGTGTAACATGGCCATCGAACTGGGTGCAAAAGCCGGTATGATTGCACCAGATCAAACGACCTATGATTACCTGAAAGGCCGTCCATTTGCACCGAAAGGCGCAGACTGGGATGCAGCAGTTGCTTACTGGTCAACGCTGAAAACCGATGCAGGTGCTCAGTATGATGCTGAATTAGTCTTAAAAGGCGAAGAAATTGAGCCACAGATCACTTGGGGTACTAACCCAGGTCAGGTGATCAGTGTGAATTCAACAATTCCTTCACCAGAAGATTTTACGGATCCGGTTGAACGCAGCTCTGCTCAGAAAGCGCTGGAATATATGGATCTGAAAGCTGGCCAAAAATGGTCTGACGTGAAGATCGATAAAGCATTTATCGGTTCTTGCACCAATGGTCGTTTAGAAGATATTCGAGCTGCCGCAGCCATTGCGAAAGGCCACAAAGTGGCAGCAGGTGTACAGGCGTTAGTTGTTCCTGGTTCACATCAAGTGAAAGCACAAGCAGAAGCGGAAGGTCTGGATAAGATCCTGATCGAAGCAGGTTTTGAATGGCGCTTACCGGGTTGCTCTATGTGTCTGGCGATGAACAATGACCGTCTGGAACCAGGCGAACGTTGTGCTGCCACCAGCAACCGTAACTTCGAAGGCCGTCAGGGTCGTGGTGGTCGCACTCACCTGGTGAGTCCTGCCATGGCAGCTGCAGCAGCAATTGCCGGTCACTTCGTTGATGTTCGTGAACTGTAAGGAGAACCGCCATGCAAGAGTTTAAACAACACACTGGTTTGGCTGTTCCGTTAGACAGCGCAAACGTTGATACTGACCAGATCATTCCAAAGCAGTTCCTGCAAAAAGTTTCGAAACTGGGCTTTGGTAAACACCTGTTCCACGACTGGCGTTTTCTGGATGAAGCGGGCGAACAACCTAACCCTGAATTCGTTCTGAACTACCCACGTTATCAGGGCGCCTCAATTCTGTTGGCGCGTGAAAACTTCGGGAATGGTTCTAGCCGTGAGCACGCGCCATGGTCACTGGCTGACTATGGTCTGAAAGCTATCATCGCGCCAAGCTTTGCTGATATTTTCTACGGTAACTCGCTAAACAATGGTCTGTTGTTAGTGCGCCTGACTGAAGAAGAAGTCGACAAGCTGTTCAAACTGGTTGAAGCAAACGAAGGCCAAACCATCACGGTTGATCTGGAAGCAAAAGAAGTTCGTGCAGCGGACTACTGCTTCAAGTTCGAGATTGATGACTTCCGCCGTTACTGCATCATGAACGGTCTGGATAACATCGGTCTGACTCTGCAACACGCAGATGCAATTGATGCATATGAAGCAAAACAACCGGCTTGGTTGTAATTGATATATTCATATTGAAAAGGGAGCTTTGGCTCCCTTTTTTCTTTTCAGGATACCCTACTTTCTCGACACCCTACTGCCAAAACTTTTTGGTGATTTCATCCTGTCGTTCTGCTTCCGTAATACCAATATCTTTCAACATATGCTCTGACATTTCGGCAAGGTAATAACGAGTCCTTCTATTTTGCTGCCACTGTTTTACCAATAAAGCATATTTTTTTAGCTTAGCTAATAGATAATTCCAAAGAACCGTATGAAAATAGCTCCATCGAATGCCTGATGCTAATTGATTGCTCTGCATACCCATGACTCCATACAGATTATGATTCAGTAGCGTTAGCGTAAGATTTATACAGAACACAAACAAACCAGATTAACTAAACAAAACATAAGCTGAACTTATATGTCCAAGTTATTCCATCGTCTAAAATCGCTTTATGTATTGGATGCCGTCTTTCAGACTGGATCTTTTAGTCAGGCAGCAGAAAAACTGTTTATGACGCAATCTGCGGTCAGTCAGCATATCAAGCAGTTAGAAGACGATTTGGGCCAGCTGTTTGTTCGACAAAATCGAACTGTGTTTCCGACTGAACAAGCCGAGGCATTAAAAACCAGTCTCAAAAAGGGATTTTCAGAACTCGAACACGGATGGGATCAGGCTTTACAACCCATGCAAAAAACACTGACACTGTCGGTATTACCCTCATTTGCAAGTAGCTGGTTACTTCCCCGACTAGAACGCTTTAGCACCTCATACCCTGATATTGAACTTCGTCTTTCAATGACGGAGCAGCAAGTTGATTTTGAGCGGTCCAATATCGATGCAGGGATTCGTTATGGGTTAGGAAATTATCCGGACTTGATAACCCGACATCTGATGGATGATTATCTTTTCCCGGTTGCCAATAGTTCGTTATTTACCGATCTCACTTTAGAAAACCTGAAACAGCAAACCCTGATTCGCGATAACTCAGCAGATTATTTCAACTGGGAAGGTTGGCTTACGCTCGCTGGACAGCCAGACCTACAACCAAAACGATATCTATTTATTTCTGATGGTAGCTTAATGATCAAAGCTGCGATTGCCGGTCAGGGGATCGCTCTAGGTCGCCGGAGTTTAGTGCATGATGAACTTCAGTCCGGGCTATTACATCCACCTTTCCGAGAAGAATTGAAAAGTCCATTTTCTTACTATCTGGTCATGCCACCCCGCTCTCGATCCCATCCAGAACTCAAACTGTTCATTGCTTGGTTACTTGAAGAAATTCAATTGTTTGAACGAGTTTATGCGCAATCTTAAACTCAATGCTATTGGCTTGCTGGCATTCACATATCATCAAAAAATCAGGCATAACAACTGGAATAACTGCTCACGCATCAGAATCATCAACA
>QKFI01000204.1 GCA_003251455.1 Tolumonas sp. | reverse complement strand
AAACGCTGTAGCGCCGATGGTAGTGTGGCATTCGCCATGTGAGAGTAGGACACTGCCAGGCTTCTAATTTGATGTGGCTTCAAGCCGATAAAAAACCCAGCATGCGCTGGGTTTTTTGCTTTCTATCATTTACTTCCTATTTTCGGCTTAGAAGTGCGGCACAAATAAAAAACTTCAGATTGCCATGACGATCTTTTTTTATTCGAGCCAAAACACGATCCTTATCTGTACATTCCCATTCATCACGACGCGAACGAGGCGACTTAACGCCGATACATGTGAGATATTCCATAAATAGATGTGCATTTCTAATTTCTGTTAGATGTGAATCCATAATGCATTGGCTCCTGTGTAGATGTATTAACATTAGAACTGCCTTTTGTGACAGTTAAATTAACGGCGGAGTCCATAGGCGTCGCGTTCATCTTCGATGTTCGCACTATGTGATGAGAGAGTGACAACAATTAATATGCGATACATATTTCCTGTCACTCCTTTAAAGATAGATAGCTCTTCATCTGCATGCAAATTAAAAGGCTATCAAAATTGGAATGTAATACGATTACTCTACTATGGCGGCGGCTTGAGCATCGAGCAGTTGAAGCAAATCCTGTGGGGCAATTTCTACAGAGACACCTCGTTTCCCTCCACTAACTAAAATACTTTGCTCTGCTAAAGCGTGTTCATCAAGATATGTAGCTGTATGTTTTTTCTGTGCAAAAGGGCTGATTCCTCCCACCTTGTATCCAGTAATCCGCTCAGCATCGTGTGGATTCATCATGTCGACTTGTTTCAATTTCGCGGCTTTTGCCAAGTTTTTCAGGCTAAGTCGTTTATCGACTGGAATGATGGCGGTAAGAACCGTTTTATCGTGTTGTACGAGCAAAGTTTTAAAGACTTTATTTTCGGCAATGCCAAGTTTTTCAGCGCAATGGTGGCCAAAATCATCATTGACCTGACATTCATAAGTATGAACTTGAAATGTTGCTCCTATATGTTTGAGGAAACGAATTGCAGGTGTCATGCTATTTTCCTTATTTGAACAGCAATAAAAAGAAAGGCCGGGAAATCCCGGCCTTTTAGTTCCTAACCTGTATTGCGCATTCCTGCAGCGATACCGGCTATAGTGACCATCAAGGCTTGATCCACTTCAGGATGAAGCTCTTCAGGTGTTGAACGTGAACGATTCAACAATTCAACTTGAAGTACGTTTAATGGATCAGTATAGGGATTACGAAGTTTAATTGACTCCTTGATCCATGGTTGTTCATCAAGAAGTTCACTACCATTTGGGCGTAACTTCAGAATGACATTGATCGAATCGCGCAGTTCCTGACGTAAACGTTGCCCTAAAGGCCACAGAGATTCTGGCGCAAGACGCAAGTCATAATATTCAGCCAACCATAAATCAGCTTTCAGGAAGACCATTTCCAACATTTCTAAACGTGTATGGAAGAATGGCCATTCTTGATCCATTGCTTTTAACAGATCCGCATTTCCATCATCAATGACTGCTTGAAGTGCAATATGCGCTCCTAACCAGGATGGCAGCATCAGACGGTTCTGAGTCCATGCGAAGATCCAAGGAATCGCACGTAATGATTCGACACCACCATTTGGTTTTCGTTTAGAAGGTCGGGAACCCAGTGGTAATTTGCCTAATTCAAGCTCAGGTGTTGCAGCCCGGAAATATGGTACAAAATCAGGCTCCTCACGCACGACACTACGATAATGAGCACAAGAGATTTCTGATAATTTATCCATTACCGCATACCACTCAGCTTTTGGCTTCGGTGGTGGTAACAAGTTGGCTTCTAGCACGGCACTTGTATATAGCTTGAAGTTATGAATGGCGACTTCTGGCAGGCCAAATTTGAAGCGAATCATCTCTCCTTGTTCAGTTACCCGGAACCCACCTTTGAGGGAGCCTGGTGGCTGAGAAAGAATTGCCTGATGAGCAGGACCACCACCACGACCAATCGTACCCCCACGACCATGGAATAAATTCAGTTTGATATTTTCACGATCAGCGATCCCGACTAAAGCTTCCATCGCACGATATTGAGCCCAACCAGCAGCCATCATGCCTGCATCTTTCGCTGAGTCAGAATAACCAATCATGACATATTGCTGACCTTGAATATATTCACGGTACCAGTCAACAGATAACAAACGGTTCAGGACAGCTTCGGCATTTTGAAGGTCATTCTGAGTTTCGAAGAGCGGTGCAATCGGAATACGGAATTTACAGCCAACCTCTTTGAGAATGAGCTGAACTGCCAAAACATCCGATGGCTGGCGAGCCATCGAAATGATATAGATACCGAAAGCATCGGGATCACTTTGTGCAATTACTCGACAGGTATCAATAACCTCTTGAGATTCAGCACTTGGTTGCCAGCTTACAGGTAATAATGGACGTAATGATTCAAGTTCCTTGAGAAGGAAAGCTTGTTTCTCTTCTTCAGTCCACGTTGCGTAATCACCAAGACCTAAGTATTGGGTTAACTCTGAAATGACTTGTCCATGGCGCTCACCATCCTGACGAATATCAAGTTTCAGCAGATTAATACCGAAGCAGGATAATTTACGTAGCACATCCAGTAACAAACCATCAGCAATAATGCTCATACCACAGCTTTGCAGAGAGCGGTAACAGAGTTCAAGTGGTTCACGTAATTGCTCACTCCGTGTGATCAGATCGCGGTTTTCCGTGTACTGACCTTGAAGTTTTGCGGTGACGGCCTGTTGTGTTTCACGTAATGCATCACGTAACTCACGCAGAATTTCACGATATGGCTCTGCACAATCGCCCACACGTTGACGTAACTCATTGCTACAATCGACCATTGATAGTTCAGATACGAGCTCTTGGATATCGGTATGGAACAAAGTGATTGCAACCCAACGGGACAGGAGCAATACTTCCTGAGTTACTTTTGCAGTTACGAATGGGTTTCCATCACGGTCGCCGCCCATCCACGATGCAATTTTGATAGGGCTCGCATTTAGTGGCAAACGGATACCGAACTCTTCTTCCAGACGATCGTCTAGTTTACGCAAGAATAATGGAATAGCTGGCCAGAGATTATTCTCAATAACAGCAAAGCCCCATTTTGCTTCATCAACAGGTGTAGGGCGCTGCTGACGGATCTCATTGGTATGCCAAGCCTGATTAATTAGTTGTTCAATACGATGCTGAATGAACCGGGATTCACGTGGTGTGAGATCCTGTAATTCTAATTCTTCTAAGCATTTGTTTAGTTGGACTTGTTTATGAATTAATGTCCGGCGAGTAACTTCTGTTGGGTGTGCAGTCAGAACCAGTTCAATATCTAATTTGTTAACGGCATCAATAATTTCTTGTTCAGACAAGTTAGCAGTTTTTAACTTATCAAACAGTTTATCCAAAGGGTCAGCCGTAGTGGTTAATTCGCCCTGACGTGACATAGAGTGAAATTGTTCAGCCACGTTTGCCAGATTCAAAAATTGGCTGAATGCGCGGGCAACAGGTAATAATTCGTCATCACTCAAATTTTGCAGTGTTGAGATTAGCTTCTGGCGGTCTTCTTCGTTACCCTGACGAGAAGATTTGGCCAGCTGGCGAATATTTTCGATCTTCTCGAGAAACTCTTCGCCAAGATGCTCCTTGATGGTCTTGCCCAGCAGTTGGCCTAACATGCCAACATTGCCACGCAATGCCGCGTACATATCATTCATTATGTCGTCCTTCCATAAAACAACGAAGCTACAGCCTTTGCTTCGCAAACAATCCAAAATATCAGCAATTCTATAGGCAGATCAAATAATGAACGCCATAAAAATGCAAAAAATTGCACCAATTTGGTTACAAACAAAAACGTTGCACCAAATGAATAAGAAGATCTGTCGTAGGTTTAACGAATGATAAGTCCAGATATTCGTCAGGTTGGTGAGCTTGAGTGATATGGCCTGGGCCCATTACGATAGTTTCACACCCTAATTGTTGAATAAATGGTGCTTCAGTACAGTAGTTCACAACCTCTGCATCGTGACCGCTTAATTGAACTGCTTCAGTGACTAATTCAGACGTCGGTTCACAAGCATAAGGCGGAACAGGCTCATGTAAATGTTCCAGACTGATTGCTCCGGGATATTCAGCTTCTACAGGCGCTAAATGACGTTTCAACTCGGCAATCAAGTCGTCCGGCATGACACCTGGTATCGGGCGCATATCAATACATAACTCGCAGCCCCCACAAATTCGGTTGGCACTATCACCACCATGAATGCTACCAAGGTTTAACGTCGGGTAAGGAACATCAAAATAAGAGTTATTGTATTTGGTACGAAGTTCTTGCTGCATATCGAGAACTTTAACCAAAACCTTTTGCATGATTTCGATTGCATTTAATCCATTCGCAGGATTTGATGAATGACCACTGCGGCCTACCACACGAATCGATTCAGACATATGCCCTTTATGCATAAATACAGGTGTCAGTCCTGTAGGCTCACCAATGACTGCATAATCAGGTTTGATTGTTTTCGCATCTGCAATCGCTTTGGCTCCTGCCATACTCGTTTCTTCATCTGCGGTTGCAAGAATTCTTAATGGCTTTTTAAGGGATTTCAGATTGATATGCTGGAGTGCCTCTGCGATAAATACAAAAAAACCTTTCATATCAATGGTACCAAGGCCGTAAATTCGGTCACTTTCTTCGGTCAGTTTGAACGGATCTTTCTGCCAGCGGCCTGCATCAAATGGTACGGTATCGGTATGACCTGCGAGTAATAATCCACCCTCACCTTCGCCGATACTTGCGATTAAATTGAATTTTCCTTCGAGACCAGGAACAGGGGAAATAGTCACCTGCATCCCTAAATTTTCGAACCAGGAGGCTAATAACTCGATGACGCCTTTATTGCTCTGATCCCAGGCTGGATCGGTACTGCTGATGGATGGCAACGCAATAATATCGCGGTACATCTTAAAAAAATCTGGATTGCTCATGTTTCCTCCTTGCGCTGCACAGTTTAATTTGGTAAATAATAGAAATGCAATCGAAATGCATAAATATTAAGTTCTACGCGTATCTGGCACCATTATATTTAGGTAATAAATGTTCATTCAGCAAACTTTGATATCACGACGATAAATTTCTGTATGAATCTGCCACACTAGGTGACGCAGAATTCCGCGTTTCATCCCTTGAAGAATAAATTTGTAACTATGGATCTCGCATTATGCTGAATGTCGTAATTATTGGTGCCAGTGGCTATGCCGGTGCAGAATTAGCCTTATTAGTTAAAAAGCATCCTGAGCTTAACCTGAAAGGTTTATATGTGTCTGCAGGTAGTGCTGATGCGAACAAACCTTTTTCTTCTTTACATCCACAATGTTTAGGGCTGGTTGATCTACCAGTAAAACCGCTGGATGAAGCAGGGATGAAAGAAGCGAAAACTGGTACTGATTTAGTCTGTCTTGCTACCGCACATGAAGTCAGTATGAATCTGGCGCCACAATTCTTGGATGCGGGAATTCCTGTGTTTGATTTATCTGGTGCATTCCGTGTTCAACAGGATGGATTTTACGATAAATATTATGGTTTCACGCACGACCAACCTGAATGGCTTTCTAAAGCGGTATATGGTTTAGCTGAATGGAATGCGGAACAAATTCAAAAGACCGATTTAATTGCTGTCGCGGGTTGTTATCCAACCGCTTCGCTCTTGGCGTTAAAACCTCTGATGGCTGCAGGTCTGGTTAAAGCTGAAACAACACCGATTATTAACGCAGTATCAGGTGTATCAGGGGCTGGTCGTAAAGCTGCGTTGAATACTAGCTTTTGTGAAGTGAGCCTGAATCCGTATGGTGTTTTCACACACCGTCATCAGCCGGAAATCAGTCATCATTTGGGTAATAAAGTCGTTTTCCAGCCACATCTTGGTAATTTTGTTCGCGGCATTCTGGCAACAATTTATGTTCAACTGGCGGATGGTGTTACGGAAGAACAAGTGAATGCTGCTTATGAAAAACAATATGCAGGCTCCAAAATTGTTCGCTTGAGCAAACAATGGCCATCCATCAAAGGTGTGGCGGGCACTCCTTTCTGTGATCTGCACTGGCAAATGCAGGATGGATTGCTGATTGTAGGCTCAGCCATCGATAACTTATTAAAAGGTGCATCATCGCAAGCGATGCAATGCATCAATATTCGTTTTGGTTTTGAACCAACAACAGGTTTGCTGTAAGAGTAGGATTCGCAACATGACACAACAAGTGCCGTTGATCATCAAATTGGGTGGTGCATTGTTAGAAACAGAAGGCGCTTTGGCGGCTTTTATTGGTGGTATTCGTAACTTTCTTCAACAAACACCGCGACCGCTAGTTCTGGTCCATGGTGGCGGTTGCTTGGTTGACGACTTACTTAAGTCATTAGGCATGACCAGTACCAAAAAAAATGGATTGCGTGTAACGCCATTTGACCAAATCCCGTATGTTGTTGGTGCATTAGCGGGAACAGCAAACAAACAAATGATGGCAGAAGCTATTGCGCAAAGACTGAATCCGGTTGGCTTAAGTCTGGCTGACGGCGGTCTGTGTACTGTCGAGCAGTTAGATCCTGAATTAGGTGCAGTAGGCGATTGTAAGCCAAATAATCCAGCACTTCTGCATGCGTTATTAGCACAGAGTTTCTTACCTGTAATCAGCTCTATCGGCATTAGTCCAGATGGCAAACTGATGAATGTGAATGCCGATCAAGCTGCTATCGCCTTGGCAGAATTATTAGATGCTGATTTGCTGATGTTATCGGATGTCGTTGGCATTCTAGATGCGAATAAAGAGCTGATTCCTGAATTAAATACAGAAAAAACAGCGCAATTAGTCGCGGATGGCGTGATTACTGATGGAATGGCTGTAAAAGTAAATGCAGCTCTGAAAGTTTCTGCCGCAATTAACAAACCGATAGTGGTTGCCAGTTGGAAGGATCCTGAGTTGCTTATCAAGCTTGCGAATGGAGAAGCAGCTGGCACCAAGTTACAAGCTTAAAATATTACGGAAAAATACAAGGAGCGCAGTGATGCGTCATCTATTAGACACCACGGAATTTAACAGAGATGAACTTCATGCCCTGATTACGTTAGGGTGTGAAATGAAAGCAAATCCGGAAGCATTCCGCACTGGTCTTGCTGGTAAAAACATTGTAACCCTGTTTGAAAAACAATCACTGCGTACCCGAGTCACCTTCGATATTGGGATCAACCGTTTGGGCGGTCACGCAGTCTATCTGGATCAACAGAATGGAGCGATGGGACAGCGTGAAACAGTGAAAGACTTTGCCGGTAATCTCTCCCGTTGGTGCGAAGGCATTGTTGCGCGTGTATTTGACCATAAAACACTATTGGAACTGCGCAAATATGCAACTGTGCCAGTCGTGAATTCACTCTGTAACTTATATCACCCATGTCAGGCATTGGCTGATTTCATGACCATTGCAGAAAATTATGACGATCTGACCAAGGTAAAGCTGGCATATCTGGGTGATGGTAATAACGTCGCGAACTCATTGCTGATCACGGGCGCTATTCTGGGTACTGACGTTACCGTCGTTTCTCCGAAAGGCTGTGGTCCGGATGCTCAGATATTTAATATGGCTGCTGGGCTAGCGAAGAAATCCGGTGCCGTATTGTCCGTGACTGATGATTGCGCAGCAATTAAAGGTTTTGATGTTGCTTACACCGACACATGGGTATCAATGGGTGACAATACACCGATGGATGCAGTGAAAGACAAATTCATGCCATACCAGATCAATCAAAAATTGCTGGATGACACTGGAATCCGCCACGTGCTGCATTGCCAGCCGGCACACCGTGAACTTGAAATCACCTCTGAGGTGATGGATGGACCTGCATCGTTGATTCTCGATGAAGCAGAAAATCGGATGCATATTCAAAACGCCATCCTTTATACACTCATCAATCAGGCTTAAAAAGAATAAGGAGCTTAGGCTCCTTTCTTTATTGTCATCTTTGTATACTTAGCAAATATGCAAGAACGAATAAAAGGAATCTGTTATGGCTCTATGGGGCGGACGTTTCAGCGAGGCAGCTGATACCCGGTTTAAGCAATATAATGACTCATTGCGTTTTGATTACCGTTTAGCTGTACAGGATATTGTCGGCTCGATCGGTTGGTCAAAAGCACTTGTTACAGTTGGTGTTCTGACTCAGGAAGAACAGACGGCACTTGAGATCGCTTTGAATACCTTAAAATATGAGGTAGAAGCAGACCCTGAGCAGATCCTTACTTCCGATGCTGAAGATATTCACTCATGGGTAGAAGGAAAACTTATCGAGCGTGTCGGTGATTTAGGTAAAAAACTACATACCGGCCGTAGTCGGAACGATCAAGTCGCGACCGACCTGAAACTGTGGTGTAAAGCGCAAGGTGAGGTTTTGTTGGCAAGTGTCCATGGATTGCAGGCAAAGCTGGTTGAAACAGCGCGTCAATTCGAGACAACCGTTTTACCTGGTTATACACATTTACAACGCGCACAGCCTGTTACGTTTTCCCATTGGGCATTAGCTTATTTTGAAATGCTGGATCGTGACTACAGTCGTTTACAGGACGCATTAAAACGACTGAACACTAGCCCATTAGGTTCTGGAGCGCTAGCTGGAACTGCATATCCAATTGATCGTGAAAAATTGGCTCTGGATCTTGGGTTTGAGCGAGCAACACGAAATAGTCTGGATTCAGTTTCAGATCGAGATCATGTAGTTGAACTGATGAGTATCGCGTCATTATCGATGGTGCACATTTCTCGTTTTGCTGAAGACCTTATTTTCTATGCATCAGGAGAGGCTGGTTTCGTCGAACTGTCAGATAAAGTCACCTCCGGTTCGTCCTTGATGCCTCAGAAAAAGAACCCGGATGCTTTAGAATTGATCCGTGGTAAAACTGGTCGAGTCGTTGGTTCTCTGACGGGGATGCTGCTGACGCTGAAAGCATTACCTTTGGCATACAACAAAGACATGCAGGAAGATAAAGAAGGCTTATTTGATGCCTTGGACACATGGCATGATAGTCTGGACATGGCTCAGCTTGTTTTAGAGGGTTTAAAGGTCAATGAACCTGTAACGAAAAAAGCCGCTATGGGTGGATATTCAAACGCAACTGAACTGGCTGATTATTTAGTAGCAAAAGGTATTCCTTTCCGTGAAGCACACCATATTGTTGGTGAGGCGGTTGTTTATGCAATCAAACAAAGTAAACCATTGGAAGACCTTGCTGTTTCAGAATTCCAACAATTCAGTGACGTCATCAGCGATGATGTATATCCAATCTTATCTTTAGAATCAACACTGGAAAAACGCCAGGCGCTTGGCGGCGTTAGTCCGGCTCAGATTTCATATGCGATAAATCAGGCAGAAACCTATCTAAAGAACAGAAGTTAATTCTGAACTAAAATGAAAGGGAGCGCTTGCTCCCTTTTTACTGCAAAAATGAACAGAAATTCATCAAGTGCTACTTGCTTTCATACTCTAAGTCCGTATAATGCACCGGCTTGTTAATGACAAGTGAGCAAATTGCTCCGACATCAATCTGATGTCCAACAGTCCCTTCGATTTGAAGGGAAACGTAGCGAAACAACCTCCGGGTCAGATATGAACTGATCGCGGGCGGTTTTGTTTCATGTTCTTTTTACCATCTGGAGCTCTGGTCCATGCAGAACCAAAGAATCCGTATCCGCCTGAAGGCTTTTGATCATCGTCTGATCGATCAGTCTACTGCGGAAATCGTAGAAACTGCCAAACGCAC